>CAZNWH010000025.1:0-13327 GCA_964576765.1 uncultured Hellea sp. | reverse complement strand
TATTTAGTGAGTTTTATGATCCTATTCAGTGAGTATTGACAGCAACTTTATCAAAGGTGATGTTAGAGATGATATCGAGGGAATAATCGCAGCTATTAACGACATGATTAGAGAAAAATATGGATAGAGCCAAGCCTTCGACTGAAAGGTTTATTTTTCTTCCTTCCATAGCCTTAGCGTCTCTTTTGGCGGGCTGTTTTGTGTTTTATTCACAGACAACCTCTCAATTTGCAACCTTTGCAATGAGTTGGATTACAACCTATTTCGGCTGGCTTTATTTGTTATCAGGGGTCGGAGCGATTGTCTTTTGCTTCTGGCTATCCTTAGGAAAGTTTGGCCATATTAAGCTCGGCGCGGTGGATGAAAAACCAGAATTTTCTAGCCTGCATTGGGTTGCCATGATGTTCACGGCAGGTATCGGCGCGGGGCTTATGACTTGGGCCTTTGTCGAGCCTATATATTATCTCCAAACGCCGCCCTTTGGTATAGAACCCCATTCCAGCGCAGCCTTTGAATGGGCCCATATGTATCCGGTATTTCATTGGGGCCTTATTCCATGGGCATTTTACGCCCTGCCAACGGTTCCAATTGCTTATTCGCTTTACGTCAAGAAAGATAAGTTTTTACGAGTCAGCGCGGCTTGTGATCACGCTTTACCCGCGACGGGTAAAAGCGGCGCAAAAACCGTCATTGATATTTTCATCATCTTGGGACTGTTGGGCGGAACGGCGACATCGTTAGGCCTTGGCGTACCGCTTGTTTCTGCGCTCACCGCTGAGCTTTTTGGCATAGCTGACAGTCAAATCGTCAAATTTGGCGTTCTCGGATTATGGGTTGTCCTCTTTGGCGCGAGCACGTTGCGCGGGCTAAAAAAAGGTATCCAAGTTCTGGCCGACATTAATATGGCTCTAGCCGGACTCGTTTTGGCCTTTATATTTGTGGTCGGTCCCACCCTGTTTATTCTCAACATGTCGGTCAATTCAATTGGGCTTATGCTGGATAATATGATCCGTATGAGCTTTTGGAGTGACCCGATTGATAAAACTCGGTTTGTGGAAGATTGGACCGTATTCTATTGGGCATGGTGGATCGCCTATGCCACCTTAATGGGATTATTTGTCGGGCGAATTTCACGTGGGCGCACGATTAAACAGGTTGTTCTTGGTACTCTTTTTTGGGGCAGTCTTGGCACGTCTCTTTTTCTGCTTGTCGCCGGAGGATATGCGCTGGATTTACAGCTGAGCAACACTCTCGATCTCTCGTCGATTTTAACCGAGCAAGGCATGTCCGCAGTGACGGCTGACGCTGTTGCGGCGCTTCCTTTTGGTAAAATTGTGCTCGCTGTCTTTATCGTTTTATGTTTGATTTTTTACGCCACAACAATGGACTCAGCCGCTTTCGTTTTGGCAGGCGTTTGCTCCAAAGACCTCCCCTCCCATCAAGACCCGCAACTCTCCTTACGGATCAGTTGGATTTTGATAATCGGTCTCTTCACGGCAGGGATGATAATATCAGGCAACCTGAATACGGTTAAGTCCTTAACCGTGATCAGCTCACTTCCGCTCATCCCCATACTAACAATTATGTGCGTCTCATTAGTACGTGACTTGAAACTCTCTTATGGAACTCAGCGTGACTCCTTATAAAAAAGCACCCCACTGGGAAAATCCGGACAATAAGCTCTTTACACATCAAGTTGGTTTTACCTGTCCACCCCATGATTTTGACGCCGCGCCCAGTGACTTTCTGCGCATGGCCCCGCGCTCTGTCGGCGTCCATGGACGCATGCTACATGTTCCCGATTACAACCATTTACTCGCACAGCGGAAAAAGAATTTCGGCCTGCTTGAAGAATTTGTGGAATGTATGGCTAATAATGGCGTCGATGCCTGTGGACAAGTCGGGTCAAATTGGGTTCATGCCTCAGGGCTCGGCGTTGACGGTATAGGCGATTATTGCGCGCGGCTTTCTGAGACCTATGAAACCCCCTTTCATATGGCGGGCTATGCCATGGTCGAAGCTTTGCGCGACCAAAACATTGAAAAAGTTGCGCTTAACGCGGCTTATCATTGGCCGGCATGGTGGAAAGGGACCGTCAACTTTCTCATCGAGGCAGGGTTTGATGTGTTATGGGCTGGAAATTTTGTTGATCAAGGCTGGTTTAAAGCACAAGAAGACGTCAATGATTGCATCTGGTGTTTTGATGGGAATTTGGCTGAAAAAAGCTTCCAATATGTTGCCGAGAAAGCCCCAAATGCCGATGCCTATTTGATTAACGGGATGTGCAATTTCAGGAGTGGGCCTGATAATTTGGCCCAGCGACCTGTCCATCTTGAAATGAAACTGGAGTCCCTGCTCGGCAAGCCCGTTATTGGTCATGATACCGCGCTTTATTGGCGGTTATTTAAAACTCTGGGCACAGCGCCTATCACGCCGCAAGGCCAGCTTTTATCATCCCTAAAGCCCGCCCTTAAACCCTCTCACAGCTCTAGAGGTTAGAATGCATAAGATTATAGCTTTATGGGCCGTACCCCGCTCAACATCGACGGCCTTTGAATGGATGATGCGTCAGCGCGGCGATCTGGACTGCCTTCATGAACCCTTTGGCGAAGCTTGGTATCAAGGTGAAGACCCGCTATGGCCGCGGCTGAGCGCTGATAGTCTTCGTACGCCGGGACTGACCCTTGATGGCGTCTGGGCCGATATGGAAGAACGGGCCAAAGCCAACACCGTATTTGCCAAGGACTTCCCCCATTATATTGACCATATGTGGACGGATGAACGGCTTGACCTTTTCACCCATTCATTCTTGATTCGCGATCCGGCCAAAACCATCACCTCCATGTATGATAAATGGCCGGACTTTCATGAAAAAGAAGTCGGCTTCTCAGAACAGCGCGAACTCTTTGACCGTGTGGCCCAAAAATATGGTAAAACCCCACCTGTTATCAATAGTGACGACATGCTTGAAAATCCCCATAAGATAATTGCCCTATGGTGCAAAGGTGTCGGCATTCCTTTCATGGCCGAGGCCTTATCATGGGAGCCGGGGGCAAGAGATGAGGTGAGCTGGTGGGATGGAGGTTCATTCCATGCAAATTTACGCAACTCCGACGGGCTTAAACCGCAAAAACGTTCACAATATATAGATATCTCCGCCGCCCCGGACCGCGTAAAAGAGATTTATGACCGTATCATCCCGCATTACGAATATCTACATCAACATCGAATTCGTGACTAAGGGCGCGAGTTCAAAAGATTTTGGATGATAGGCTATGCATTGGCTGCGGTTTGTGCGAAGCTATTAATGACTCAGACAGAATCGAAATGCAAAAAGATGCACAAGGCAAATAAGGCCTGTCAATATGATATGTTTTTTCAATATCGCATTTTGCAGACTTTGGGACATTAAAAAGATAACATTTAGAGCTTCTTATAACTCCCCAACCGTTCCCGCGCCATAAGGTCTGCGATTTCATTTGTGGGTTTTTGGGTTTTATCGGAGCGGTCGAAAATTTCTTGTAATGACGCTTTGATATTATCGAGCTTTCCATCAACCCAGCTATAATCATAGGTGCCTGAAACTTCAGCGGCGACGTTGATGATGCCGCCTGCATTGAGTACATAATCGGGACAATAGAGAATATCGCGTGCGCGCAAGGCCTCTCCCATATCGGGGGTTTTGAGCTGGTTATTGGCCGCCCCGCCAATGATATAGGCGTTAATATCATCAATTGAATTTGCATTGACCGCCCCGCCCAACGCGCAGGGCGCAAAGATATCAGCCTCTTGCGCATGTATCTCGTCCACGTCCACGATGATCGCTTTCAGCTCTGACTGCGCGCGGGCGGTAACGTCAGGATTAATATCCGCCACAATAAGGCGCGCACCGGACGCATAAAGACGCTCGGCCAGATTATAGCCAACATGGCCAAGGCCTTGAATGGCAACGATCAAACCGCCAAAGCCTTCAACGCTGAGCTTGTGCTTAACCGCCACGCCAAGCCCGCGATAAATCCCGTCCGCCGTATGGGGCGAAGGATCACCGGAAGCAGCCTGACCCTCATCAAGGCCCGCAACATAATCGGTTTGGGTTTTTATAGTTGTCATATCTTCTGGCGAGACGCCGACATCTTCAGCGGTAATATACTGTCCGCCGACTTTCTCAATCGCACGACCATAAGCGGCAAATAAAGCTTTTCGGTCAAACTCGCCTTTAGGCTTTATAATAACACCCTTGCCACCGCCCAGCGGGATTTCGGCCATGGCGTTTTTAAAGCTCATCGCACGGGATAAACGTAAAACATCGGTGAGCGCTTCGGCGTCGCTCTCATATTGCCAAAAGCGCGTTCCGCCACTAGCCGGACCGCGATTGGTATTATGTACTGCAATATAGGACTGCAGCCCGGAGGCCGGATCAGAAAAACTAAAAACACCTTCATGGGCGTCAAAATCAGGATGAGAAAAAATAGACATAAGAGCCTTTTAAGGCGAAGTTTTAGGAAATAAATTCTAAATTTAAACGGATTTTAAAGTCTGGAAAGCCTGCGCAGCCGAGCGAAGCGTACCCATGGCAAAGGCAGCACCTGTACCATCGCCAATACCTATGCCAAGATCATGTAGAGGCCGCAGCTCAAGTCGGTCAAGCAAGGCTTGATGCGCTGGTTCAGTACTGACATGTCCAGCCATACAGTGAGCGATAGAGGCAGGATTAAGCTTATGCAAAACTGCGGCAGCGGCGCAGACAACATAGCCGTCTAAAATAATCGGAATAGATTGATGGCGCGCTGCCAATATCGCGCCAACCATTCCAGCAATATCCCGCCCACCAAAACAACGCAGGACTTCAAGCGGATCGTCCAGCTCGCCCTTGTGAAGCATAGCCCCTGTCTCGACGGCCTCAATTCGGGCCTTGGCGACCTCACCTGTGCCGCCTGCCCAATACTCCGCCGCCCCGCCATAAAGTCCGCGGGTAATGCCCGCCGCCGCCGTGGCCGCACCAAAGCCTACATTCCCAAGGGCGATAACATTGGCGCCTTCCGCCACGACTTCCATGCCAAACGCAATGGCCGCCGCGCAGTCCTTTTCAGACAGGGAAGCCGTCTGTGTGAAACTTTCGGACGGGTAATCCAGTCCAAGCTCATAGACTTTATAGGCAGACTGTAAGATCTCCGCGATACCGCGCACCCCTGCTTGGCCTTCGGTCATATTTTTAACTCGTTTATGAGCGGCTTGAATTATGTCTTGGTCAAATATTTGAGAGGTCACGCCATGTGTGCCTGCAAAGACAGCAATTAAAGGACGGTCAATGGTTGGCATCCCGCCTTGCCAACCCGCCAGCCATTTAAGATAATCTGCCGCCCGGCCTAAAGGTTGCAAGCTATCCCCATGCTCTGACATCGTTGTTGCAACCAATTCCATAGCCTTCGCATCCGGCTCTGGGGCCGTCGCAACAAGGTCACGAATATCATTAAAAGGGCGTCCATTAGTCATATGATTATTTAGCTTTTCATTGTGTGAACTTTATGATGTTCCATTAAAGTCTTAACAACCTTGCTATGCTATATTTTCACAATGGCAAATACTGTTTTACGTGATGTTATCGTTATAGGCGGATTAGGCATTGGTCTTGCGCTCGGTTTTTCTCATAAGGATAAACTCTATGACGTCCTTGGCCTAACGTCACAAGCCACACAAAGCGAGGCTGCTCCCCAACCAAGGACAAAGCCCGTTACAAAAGTTAGACAAGGCAGTGTCGTCTCCATCCCAAAATCCCAACGTGATGGGCAATTTTGGACAGATGCTCGCGTCAATAGCGGCCATGTACGGTTCCTCGTTGATACTGGAGCCTCAGCAGTGGCGCTAACTTTAAATGATGCCAAAAAGGCAGGCATACGCACACGAGACCTCCAATATAACGTACCTATATCCACAGCTGGCGGACGTAATATGGCAGCCTATGTGGATTTAAGATCTATTTCAATCGGGGCTATTACCTTACGCAATGTCCGCGCCTTGGTCGTGCCAGAAGGGCTTAATACCTCACTTCTTGGCATGACCTATCTTGGGCAACTTCAAAAGGTCGAAGCCACGCCCAATGCCTTGCTATTAAGGCTCTAAAATAAAGTTTTGCGGATCATATTAATTGAGACCAAAATCAAAAATGCCCCAAATATCGTCTTGAGTTTTTGTTGATCCGTATTGTGAGCTGTTCGCGCGCCAAGCGGAATAAATAAAATCGAGGTCAACGCCACGAGAATAAAGCCTAAAATATTGACATAGCCCAGTGATAAGGGCGCGCGCTGCGCAACGCCCCATCCGCTGAGAATAAAGCCGAGTGTCGCGGGAATGGAAATAAACATCCCGACACCAGAGGCCGTCCCGATTGCGCGGTGGATGGTTTTCCCGCAAATCACCATTAAGGTAACAGAAATTGCGCCGCCGCCAATACCCATAAGCGCGGAAAGTGCGCCAATAGAGCTCCCCCCAATTGGTAATGCAAGGCCTCCGGGGAGACTATCGCGCCACGTCCAATCCGGGCGTCCAAAAATAAATTGTAGCGCTATGATAGACATCATGATGCCGAAAATAAGCGTGAGCTGCGCGCCGGAAATATATTTGGCCAAAACCGCAGACGCCAATAATGCGCCTAACCCAATCCAGAGCCCCCAGCTCTTAATTTTTTGACTAGGCCAGAGCACTGCCCAATCCACCGCCTTGTGTGAGTGATGGGACATCACCGAACGAATAGAGCTGATTATAATAACAGCCGATGAGGTTGCTACAGCAGTATGCATCACTGTGCTTTCTGGATATCCCAAAGCGCTAAAAACATAATAAAGCGCGGGTACCATGACGGCCCCGCCGCCAATCCCGAAAAGTCCAGCGCTAAATCCGGCTAAGCATCCAGTTGCCAGCAAGACGCCCGCTAAGGTTATAATGTCAGGCGAGATATCCATTAGGCCGCTGATTTAAAATTTTGCACGGCCTGCGCCGCACTGCGAATAATGTCCGAAGGCGGAGCTTTGGAGACAAGGCCTTCGCTTAAAGTTCGCCGCCAAAGCCGAGCTCCAGGCTGCCCTGCATAAAGCCCCATAATATGACGGATCAAAGCTTTGGTTGTTCGGTCATGATGTTCACGGACCTGCGCATAATCAATGAGAGGCTTTATCATATCATCGCGGGTGAGGCTTTGGGGGATCCGTTGATAGAATGAGCTATCGACCTCGGTTAAAATCCAAGGATCATTATAAGCAGCCCGTCCAAACATCACGCCGTTTAAAGTCTGAGAGGCCGCTTTGGCTTGATCTATGGTTTTAAGGCCCCCATTTAACACAATATCAAGCTGCGGATAATGTTCCTTCATGGCCTGAACAAGACTGTAATCCAATGGCGGGACATCTCGGTTTTCTTTGGGTGATAAACCTTTAAGCCAAGCTTTGCGCGCATGAATAATGAAATGTTTACAGCCCGCCGCTGAGACTTTTTCAATAAATTCAGGTAAAGTTTCCTCAAGGTCTTGATCATCAATCCCAAGACGGCATTTTACTGTCACAGGAATTTTAACCGCCGCCGCCATCGCACTATAGCTGTCTGCCACAAGGTCTGGCTCGGCCATAAGGCACGCGCCAAAACGGCCAGACTGCACTCGGTCAGAGGGGCAGCCAATATTGATATTGATTTCATCATAACCAAACTCTTCGCCAATCTTTGAGGCCTGAGCCAAGCGATCCGGCTCGCTTCCGCCAATTTGCAGGGCAACCGGATGTTCGGCTCTGTCAAAGCCAATCAGATAATTGCGATCTCCATGGATAATAGCATTAGCGGTTACCATTTCCGTATAAAGCAAAGCCTGACGTGTCAGTTGCCGATGAAACCAACGACAATGCCGGTCTGTCCAATCCATCATGGGCGCAATGCTTACTGTAAAGTCTTGATTTATATACATTTTTTGTTATACTTCAATCAGTTAGAAAGGACGCGTGTGCACTCGAATTCACTGGAAATCACCCTGATTCTCTGTCGTACTGCACACAAATTGCACACGAAATGGCAACTATAGTAAAACTCAAATCAGGACATTACCGCGTACAGATTAGACGCAGGGGACAGTACGCGTCAAAAACCTTTTTAAATAAATCAGACGCAGTATCTTGGTCCTTTGAAGCTGACCGCAGATCTGATCAAGGACGTGATATTACAACTCCAAAGATAACCGGATTCAATACATTCGGACAACTCATTGATTTGCATATTGCAGATATGATTGAAGTAGGCAAACCTCTTAGGCGTTCTAAAGACTTTGCGCTTCGGACGCTCAATAAGCACCTAGGCAATTTCAAAATACATCAGCTTACGCGAGCTGCTGTAATAGAGTTTGGAAAAAAAAGAGCTAAGGAAGGCGCAGGCCCGGCGACTTTGTCAGCTGATATTTCATATATCCATACAGTTCTTACGCACGCTGCAGCTATACATGGTCTTCCAATCTCGACAGAGCAAGTTGACCTCGCGCGCGTAGCATTGCGACGACTAGGCCTGATTGCCCGCTCAAATCAAAGAAATCGGCGTCCAACCCAGCAAGAGTTAGATAGACTAATTTCCTATTTTGAGAACTTTGCGACTACATCGCTACCTATAGCCAGAATCGTCAAGTTCGCCGTTGCAACTGGGATGCGACAGAGCGAAATTTGTAGAATTGAATGGAGTGATGTTGATGCCCGCACTCGATGCGTCACCGTCAGAGATAGAAAAGACCCACGTCATAAGCAAGGTAACGATCAAAGAGTACCTATGATAAACCTCACTGGGTATGATGCCTGGGAGCTTCTCGAAGAACAGCGTTATGCGAGTACTGTTACTGGCCGGATATTCCCCTATAATAGTCGAACAGTCGGAACAATTTATCGACGAGGTAGAGACAAATTGGGGATATCCGACTTGAAATTTCATGACTTTCGGCATGAAGCAACAAGTCGATTGTTCGAAGCGGGTCTTACTATTGAAAAGGTTGCGCTGGTTACAGGGCACAAGGACTGGAAAATGTTAAAGAGGTACACCCACCTGGATCCAGCCGTTGTTTTCGCGGAATACAGACCAAGAGAAACAACAAACTTGAATTCTATAAGCGGCCACCTTCATCTTCAATGAGGGTAGCAAGGAGTAGCTCCTCATCATCTTCCGCGACAGGGGCAACGATTATGGCTTATGACGAAGATAGTAATATCATTCGCATGACGCAGGCTTTGGGCGAGACACCTGAGTTTGCCTATGACGTGGTTGACCGCTTGCTTTCCTCTGCGGATGCCAAAGGGCAGCTTCGCGCCTTTGCTTAACCGCCATATAAATCGGTGCATCGTCACTTACGTATTTGAGGCGGTTAATCACCGCTACGAAACGATAAATTTGAGAGACGCTCTAAGGATGATTTGAAGAAATAATAGAAGTCTTGTTAGGTCTAACCTCAAAACCCGCTCACGGGGCGTTTGAGGGCGTTATTTACAGCCAGGCTCCTGCATCGTGACGTCCTATGATTGCCATAATCTCGGGCTGTCCATTTACCGTCTATGTTTTATTCTGCGTTTAATGTCCTGTCTTCCCAGAATAAATTGAATGACAATGCCTGTTTCAACAATTTCGTAATAAATCATATCACGCCCGCAAAGGCTCTTGCGCAAGCCCTCAGCAACTTCGTTCGCTGACGGATACATTTTCGGCTGCTCCGCTAACACTTCAAACCGTTCGATAAAATCCCTAAAATATTGATCCGCGCGCATTTCCCCAAACTCTTCAAATCCGCGTAAATAAATACGGTTTAAATCAGCCTTGGCCTCTTGGGTGAGCCTATAATTTGCCTTCACTGCGCAAACCGTCTTTTATTTCAGTCAGGATTTGATCGGGGGTCATGTCTGTAAATCCACTGGCGCGGGCTGCATCCAAGGCTTCTCTAAGAACCGTAATTTCTTCAAGCTCGGCTTGTTTCAAGCGAAGAGCGTCACGTATGACCTCACTATCGCTTGTAAAATCACCTGAGGCTATTTGCGTCTGAATAAACTGGGCATGTTTATTTGTAACGGTAATACTTTTTTTGATCATCGCCATTTCTGCCTCCGAAAGTAATTTTTGATGGTGCTACTCAGTCCTACCACAGAGCCCCCTTGCCTGAAAAGCCTTCTTTTTAAAACATTCCTTTGAGAGATAGAAACGACATTCCTCCGAGCCGACGTTGATCAATTTATCATAAGCTCGATCACCAGTCACCCCGTAGGGGTCGCAGCGTAGCGAAGAACGGCATAGCCGTTGACGGTGTGAGAGTGTTGATAAATTCGATTATAGGTAGAGGGGATAAGACTTAAAACGGCCCTAATGTGGTCGTTTTTCCTTAAAAGAATTGGCGTAGCCAATCCCATATTTTGGCAAGCGAAGCGCAGCCCTTTAGTGTTAATATGTGTTAGAATATGTGTTACGCAATTTTGCTAAATGAGTAACATATTGAATTATAATAAAAAATAAGCTGGATCGCCCCAGAACGCGCTCTAACCCTAAATCAGAGACATGGACTTTTGACTATGATTTACGCGATAACCGTGTCAGCGCGCTTAAACCGGACGGGACGAGCATCACCTCAACTTATGACGAACTTTCGCATCTGACGGCGTTAAATGGCGGCACTGTAGCGCGCGCCTATACATATGACCCGCAAATCGATCTAACCGCGGCCAATGAAAACTCAAACGGCCCTAGCCTTACTTTTGGGTATGATCAAGACAACCGTCTTGAAACGGCCTCAGTGTCAAATCTCTTAGGCGGCGCTGCGGCCAATAACGCCTTCACTTACGGCTATGACGCGCTCGACAGACAGGCAAGGGGGGTAAAAACTTGGAGGGGCTAACTGTCAATTAGTGAATTATAACTACTATAATAGTAGTATTAATAGATATTTTGATGTATAAGTATTCATATGTTATCACTTATGACTACATCCGAAGCACAAAATGTCCTCTCAAAAAACTTGCGAGGGCGCCGCTTGGCCTTAGGGTTAACGCAAGCCGAACTCAGCAAACGGTCAGGCGTAGCTCTCGCGACGCTACGAAAATTCGAACAAACTGGCGCAGTTTCGGTAGAGAACCTATTCAAGCTGATGGTTGTTGTTGGTGGGCTTCAGGAGATAATTGGGGCAAGCGCGCCTACGAAAAGTGAATTCACGTCAATTGATGATGTGTTGTCGGGAACGTCGAAACCAATTCGGAAACGCGGTAAGCGCAAATGAAGTTTTCTCCCCTCACGGAAGTAAAAGTTGGATTGGACTTTGGCGAAGGCTCTATGCCATTGGGCCGTCTGGCAAGTCGAGACCGCACCATCTATTTCGAATATGATGCTGAGTTTTTGGAGCGAGGCCTCAACATCTCGCCTATAACATTACCGCTAAAAACAGGTGTGAGTCATTTTGATGCAAGTCTCTTTGATGGGCTGCCGGGACTGTTCAATGATAGCTTGTCCGATGGGTGGGGACGCTTACTATTTGATCGCGCTATGCGCGCGGGCGGGATTTTACCTGAACAGTTGAGCCCGCTTGATCGGTTGGTCCATGTTGGGAAATCTGGCATGGGCGCACTGACTTATGCCCCCGACCATTCCGAAAAATGGCCTGACAATGATTTTGATCTTGATTTGGACAGGTTGGCCACTCAAGCGAATGATGTCTTGGCAGGTGAAGCTGATGAAGTGCTGCAAGAACTGCTCGCACTTAACGGGTCGTCAGCAGGCGCTCGGCCTAAAGCCCAAATCGGTTTTGATCCGAAGAGTGGCCGTATTGTGCACGGCATGCAGATTATGGAAGAAGGTTTTGAGCCATGGCTTGTGAAATTTTCTAATACTCAGGATGGACTGGACGCTGGGGCAGTTGAACATGTTTACGCACAAATGGCTAAATTGGCAGGATTGGATATGATGGAGACGCATCTATTTCCGGCAAATGTCGGGCCGGGATATTTTGCCACAAAACGATTTGATCGTTTGGACTCGAAGCGAATTCACATGCACACGGTCTGTGGTCTTTTGCATTCCAACTTTAGAACGCCTTCACTCGACTACGAAGATCTTTTGAAACTCACGGGCATTCTAACTCGCGATGTGCGAGAAACAGAAAAGATGTACCGCATCGCCGTATTTAACGTGTTTGCCTATAATAGGGATGATCATTCAAAGAACTTTACTTTTTTAATGGATCCATCAGGTGAATGGAAAGTGTCACCCGCTTATGATTTGACATTTTCATCCGGGCCAGGAGGAGAACAAAGCATGATGGTTTTAGGGGAAGGCAAAGCGCCTCAACCATCTGATCTGCGTAAACTCGGGGAGACTTTCAGTATCAAGCTGGAGACCATAAATACAATCATTGACCAAACGCGCGAAGCCTTAATGGCTTGGCCAGAACTTGCAAAAGATTACGGTGTTAGCGCAACTACTCGAAAATTGATAAGCTCACGCATTAATCCATAAGCCTGGTTTTGAATGGATCAAAGGATCCCGCACGGCGCAACAGGGCGTCCTTAATCGCTGCCTGGACAATATCCATGTCAAAGCGTTCCAACAAACGCAGAACCTGCACATACTCCCGCTTGCCTGCTATTCCCTCATAGAGTTATGCGAATAAATTTTGAGGTCGCTCGCTAGGTTCTTCCATTACCTTTTTGGTCAATAAAGACCACCGAACAAGCTCATCAATATGGTATAGAACTCGCCGGCCATGCTTGTGAAAAGAAGGCCCCTTACCAGCAGATCTCATATTGTTGAGTGTTCTGGGATTAAGTCGCAAATACTCAGCTGCTTCGGGCACTGTTTTAAATGGGCTGTCGACAAATTTAATTTCTTGTTTCTGTCGTTGAACCCCTACTAATTCGCTGTTCATTTCATGCTCCTGTGTATTAGCGAGTAATTTCGGATGCGCAAAATTCGCATCCGAATTCATCTAATTTATTTGGAAGGTTTTTTTCGAGACCATACGAGATCAGCGCCGCCGTCTCTGTCAAACAAAGCTGCATTAATGGGATTGGCTAAAGTTGGGCAGTCCAGTTTAACGCTCAGATAGTCCAACGGTTCAACGCCTTGTTTTGTTTCTTTCCAGGCCGCCCCAAAATCGCTTTTGCCGGCCTTGACAAAATAGTCCGGACTGTCGTCACTCTTCTTGTTTTCATTGAGAATGAATTTGACTTTCTTGTTCAGATGCAAGGTTGCAATCGTCCCTTCATAGCCTTTCTCAGTATGTTTAAAGGTTCCAATTTGTGCCATGATAGTTCTCCGTGCGTTTGGATTAATTAATAGAAAAGGA
>CAZNWH010000024.1:0-26605 GCA_964576765.1 uncultured Hellea sp. | reverse complement strand
ATCACGTCATCCGCCACACCATGAACCTAGAGACCGTGAATACCTATGAAGGCACCCATGATATTCACGCGCTAATATTAGGACGGGCGCAAACGGGTATTCAGGCCTTCTTTTAGAGTAGCCCAGACTTAAATCTGTCTCACAGGCGCTGATGTCAGGCGACATGTCAGTGAAAACTATTACGACGAGTCAGAATGGTTGGAATCACTAATCCTCCCTTAGGGCACCAGCTTTATTTTATCAGGTTGAAGAAATATTTTATCACTTGACAATCTATTATTATAAAGTAGAACAAAACAAGAACATATAATTTCTTGAGGATAATAATATGAAGCAGCTTGTTCTGGAGATAAGCACAGCTATGGTCATGACAGGATTCGTGGTAACAGCTACGATGTGGTTGATGGTGATTGGTGGTTAGCGCTGCCTTAATGTAACGGAGTGGGATGTGGCCAAAGCGCCGGTATTTGTGCATCTACGTTCTCGTTCTCCTTATTCCATATTGGAGGGGGCGCTCCAAATTAAACCTACAGCAGCGCGTTGCCGTGAAATGCGCATGCCAGCGCTGGCATTGACAGATACGAATAATATGTGCGGGGCCTTAGAGTTTTCGGATACATTGGTTGGGCTGGGTCTTCAGCCCATTATGGGTTTAACGCTCAGTCTTGATCTTGAAATTGATGATCAACCGGGTCAACTCCGAAAAGAGTCTGATGGGTCAATCGCTTTGTTGGCGCAAAATGAGCGCGGTTATCAAAACTTGATGGTTCTATCCAGCGCGGCCTATCTGGACGTGGACGCAACAGATCTTCCTCATGTGAAATCATCACGGCTTGAAGGATTGGCTGAGGGGGTGATTGCGCTAACAGGCGGGCCTGACGGCGTATTAAACCGTCTGATTTGTCAGGGGCGACTTGGCGAAGCGGAAGCATGGCTTGATAACTTGGTCGCGATTTACCCAAAACGGCTTTATATTGAATTACAACGGCATCACTTATCGCATGAAATTGAAGCCGAAAAAGTTCTGATCGAGTGGGCCTATACAAAAAACTTGCCATTGGTAGCTACGAATGAACCCTATTTTATAGACCCCGATATTCATCAAGCTCATGATGCTTTGCTCGCGATTAATGAAGGCTCATATATTCTTGAGAAAGACCGCCGCCAAGTCACTCGTGAGCATTACCTGAAATCATCAGAAGAAATGGTAGAATTGTTCAAAGATCTGCCTGAGGCTATTTCGAATACAATCGAAGTGGCCATGCGCTGCGCTTATAAATCGGTTAAACGCGATCCCATTTTACCGAATTTTGGTGATGGCTCTCTTAGTGAAGGAGACATACTCGCCCAGCAAGCTAGAGATGGGCTAAAAGCTAGATTAGAGAAGATTGAACTCTCCGCGACAGAAGAGGCTTATTATGAGCGTCTTGAATTTGAAATTGGTATTATCCGTCAGATGGGTTTTCCCGGTTACTTTTTAATCGTTTCCGATTTTATAAAATGGGCCAAAGAAGAAGGCATACCTGTAGGGCCAGGCCGAGGATCTGGCGCGGGTTCAGTTGTAGCCTGGGCGCTTTTGATTACTGATTTAGATCCTCTGAAATATGGCTTGCTGTTTGAACGCTTTTTGAATCCAGAACGTGTTTCTATGCCCGACTTTGATATTGACTTTTGTCAGGAACGTCGCGGTGAGGTTATCAAATATGTTCAGCAAAAATATGGCGAAGATCAAGTCGCCCATATTATTACCTTCGGTACACTACAGCCGCGAGCGGTGGTGCGAGATGTTGGACGGGTCATGCAAATGCCATTGGGACAGGTGGACCGTCTGGCTAAACTCGTTCCGTCGAACCCAGCCAATCCTTGCACATTAGGTGAAGCTATAAAAATGGAAAAAGGTCTGCGTGATGCGCGAGACGAAGACCCTGCTGTCGCACAGCTTTTATCAACGGGGCTCCAGCTTGAGGGACTTTACCGTAATGCGGGTACGCATGCGGCAGGTGTGGTGATTGGAGATCGGCCATTGACAGAGCTCATCCCCCTTTATCGCGATCCACGATCAGATATTCCTGCGACGCAGTTTACAATGAAATGGGCCGAAAAAGCCGGATTGGTGAAATTTGATTTTCTGGGCTTGAAAACACTGACCGTCATTGATCGTTGTTTAAAATATCTCAAGAAGCAAGGGATAGACCTCGATATTGATAGGATAAACCCAGCCACACCCGAAGCTTATACGCCTTTGGCAGAGGGGCTGTCAGCAGGCGTGTTCCAACTGGAAAGTTCTGGTATGCGTGATGTATTGCGTAAAATGGCTCCTGATAGCATCGAAGAGCTTACGGCTTTAATATCGCTCTATCGTCCGGGACCTATGAAAAATATCCCGATGTATATTGATCGTAAATATGGCCGCACGGAAATAGAATATCCGCATGAGAGCCTGACGGAAATTCTCAAAGAAACTTACGGCGTTATTATTTATCAGGAACAGGTGATGCAGATTGCGCAGGTGCTTTCAGGTTACACACTAGGTGAAGCGGATTTACTTCGTCGAGCTATGGGTAAGAAAGATCAAGCCGAAATGGACAGACAGCGTTCAAGGTTTATTGACGGAGCTATTAAACGAAATGTTGATGGTAAGTTGGCCAATTCCATTTTTGATTTGGTCAATGAATTTGCAGGTTACGGATTTAACAAATCCCACGCTGCTGCCTATGCTGTGATTTCATTCCAAACGGCTTATTTAAAGGCGCTTCATCCAACCGAATTCATCGCCGCGATTATGTCACTCGATATTGCAAATGTTGAAAAACTGGCTCAATTTTTTCAAGAAGCTAAGCGGATGGAACTTGAAATTATTTCGCCATGCGTCAACCGTTCAATGGCTGATTTTGATGTTGATGAGGGCAAGGTTCTTTATGCTCTCGGCGCTCTTAAAAATGTCGGTGTCGAAGCTATGCGGCATTTAGTTGAGGTTAGGGAAGAGGGCGGCCCCTTTATTGATCTCTTTGATTTTGCTCGCCGCGTCGATACAAGAATTGTCAACAAACGGGCTTTCGAAAATCTGGCGCGAGGCGGTGCTTTTGATTGCCTTGAACCTAACCGTGCCAAATGTTTGGCCTCTGCTTCGACATTGCAGTCCATTGGCGCCCGCGCTGCGCAGGAAAAAGACTCTGCGCAAAACAACCTTTTTGGGGATGCTATGGATACAATGGCAGAACCTGAGCTTTCCAATCCTGCGCCTTGGAGTAATGTCGAACAACTTGATCATGAGTTAGGTGCTATAGGGTTCTATCTTGGGGGTCACCCGCTTGAAACCTATCTGCCTGTGTTGGCTCGCAAAAAGACTGTTATGGCAGCAGATATTGAAGAGCGTTACAAGATGGGCGCGCGTACTCTGCGCCTGGCCGGCGTTGTCCGTAAGCGACAAGAACGCATGAGCAAGCGGGGTAAACGCTTTGCCTTTGTCAATATTTCGGACCCAACGGGAGATTTTGAAGTTCTATTCGGCGAGGAGATTTTAGGCGCCAACCGATCAATTTTAGAGGCTGGCGCGCTTGTTGAGCTCTCAGTGAAACTCGAAGGCAGGGATGGCGAAATTCGTCTTTTTGCCAATTCAGTATCCTCTTTGGAACTTACGAGCGAGGCTTCCGTTATCAAGGGATTGCAAATCCGCCTTCGCAATGCATCTATTGAAACGCTGGATGAGTTAGAAAAAACGCTCGGTGAGCTTACAAAAGCGCCAGCCAACACTACGGGTTATATTGAAGTCCTTGCCCCGTTAGAGGCAGGACGAGAAGGTCATTGGCGTTTACCGGGTAAATTTGGCATTGATCCCGCTATTCAAAAGGCGATAAAGGCCCACCGGGCGGTGGAACTGATTACCGAGATAGCGGCTTGAAAATATTTGATTATAGAGGGCTAGTTATTTATACCGTGATAAGCCTTTGCATATTTTAATGCAGCCTCTTTATTCCCTTGTTTTTGATTAATCATCGAGAGATAGCGATAAGCTTCCTGATTTAAGCCTTTAGCTCTAAGGACTGCTTGGAAAGCTCTTTCAGATTCTTTGAAATCCGCTTTTTTAAAATGCTTGACGCCAACACGATAATAGAAGCTGGCAGTTTCACTGGCATTAGGTAATATATATCTTACAGTTGAGTTAAGGAAGCTATTGTGCGTCCCTATATCTACTACTCCACTTATGCTTTTTAAGCTGGAAGATATCCCACTAAAGGAAGTTTCATACGATTGGCCATGATAGCAGGGTTTGCTGAACTACTTGTAGCAGCTGCTAAGGTCGTCAGGATGCTAATTGACGCAAGAATAGTAGTTTTACGGATATAGGACATAAAATAAGGCTCCCTCTGAGTTATATTTGTGTTCTTTACTGTATAACATAACTTAGTTGAATCTGCTCATCTATAATGTAACAACTTGGTGATATTTTTAAAATGGATTGAAAACCCCTTGCAATCCCCTCCATCCGCGGTATACGGCTCGCTTAATTCGCGTACAGGTGCGGGTGCTCAGCATATAGCTTTGTCATCCATTCCGGTGGGATCAACGATTATGTTGCTCTCCACACCCTGTGCTTGGTCAACCGGAACAAGGAGATATCCATGGCTTTACCTGAATTTTCAATGCGGCAACTGCTCGAAGCGGGCGTACATTTTGGTCACCAAACCCATCGCTGGAATCCAAAAATGGCTCCTTATATTTTTGGGGCTCGCTCGAATATCCATATTATGGATTTGTCGCAAACTGTACCTCTCTTACATCAGGCTCTGGTTAAAGTTCGTGAAGTTGCGGCCAAAGGTGGCCGAATTTTGTTTGTGGGCACAAAACGAGCAGCCTCCGAACCCGTCGCGACAGCAGCGACACGTTGCGCGCAATATTATGTTAATCATCGGTGGCTTGGCGGTATGTTGACAAATTGGCAAACAATCTCAGGGTCGATTTCTCGTTTGCGCGAGCTTGAAGCGAAACTAGGCGAGGGTGGTGAAGACACAGGCCTGACCAAGAAAGAAAACCTCAAATTGACGCGCGAACTTGAAAAGCTCGACAAAGCCCTTGGCGGGATCAAGGATATGGGCGGTAAGCCTGATCTGATGTTTGTCATCGATACAAATAAAGAAGGTATTGCTGTCAAAGAAGCGCGCCGTTTAGGTATTCCTGTAGTTGCCATTCTGGATACGAATTGCGACCCTGCTTCTGCAGATATGCCTATTCCGGGTAATGATGATGCGGCCCGCGCCATTCAGCTTTATTGTGACCTCATCGCTGATGCTGTTCTTGACGGTATGACTGAAGCGCAAGCCAATGTCGGTGTTGATCTCGGCGCGGCTGAAAACCCTATGGAAATGGCTATGTCGGCGAAAGCTGAACCTGTTGCTCAAGCGGCCCCAGTTGAAACAGTTCCTGTTGAAGCGACAATTGCGCCAAAGGTTGAAATTAAAGCGAAAAAAGAAATAGCTAAAACCGAAGAAAGCCCTGAAGTTAAAACTGAGGACAAAAAAGAAGAAGCTGAATCAGAATATTTGCGCGTAACCCGTGAATATGATGCCGATGTTGATCCCGGGGTTGTCACAAAAATTGAAAAGCATCTGGGTGCATCTTTGAGCAATAAAGATAGTAAATACGTCGCCTGTTCAGATGAGACTGAATTGGAAACAATTGTCACAGGCTTTATGAAGAAGAAAATGGGTGTTGAGGACAAAGATGTAGCGATGGAAAAAGTCAAAGCTGTTTGCGTGACTATGAAACCAACGCGTATGAAAAACCGTGTGACATTTTATTACTTACTTGCAAAAAATGAAGGTAAACTGGGCGAATTTTAAAAGATCCGCACCCTTTTAACTCAATTCTGGCTCCCTATTTGGGGGCTAATATCTTCTAACTTTACTCCAAGGAGAGTATTATGGCTCAAATTACAGCCGCATTAGTCAAAGAACTGCGTGATAAAACATCTGCTGGCATGATGGATTGCAAAAAGGCCTTAAATGAAACGGGCGGTGATCTTGAAGCCGCTGTTGATTGGTTGCGAACAAAAGGAATAGCCAAAGCGGATAAGAAAGCCAGCCGGATAGCGGCTGAAGGCCTTGTCGCCGTTGCGCTTGCTCCAAATTCAGGGGCATTAGTTGAAATTAATTCTGAGACAGATTTTGTTGCGCGTAATGATGGCTTCCAAGCGGCTGTGTCTGAAATCGCTCAGTTGGGCTTAGGCGCAAGTAGTAATGAAGAATTAGCGGCTGCAACGACAGCTTCAGGCGACAGCGTTACAGAGTTTTTGAAAAAACTTGTTGGTAAAATTGGTGAGAATATGAACTTTCGCCGTATGGCCAAGTTGACGGTTTCTGACGGCGTTGTTGCGGGGTATATCCATAACTCTGTAGCTTCGGGTATGGGCAAAATCGGCGTACTTGTGGCGCTTGAAAGCTCAGGGGATAAAGCCAAGCTTGAAGATTTAGCCAAAAAAATTGCTATGCATGTTGCTGCGACAAGTCCACTGGCGTTGTCTGTTGAAGATCTTGACCCTGCTGTGGTTCAAAAAGAGCGGGATATGCTCAAAGCCGAAGCGTTAGAATCGGGTAAACCGGAAGCGATTGTCGATAAGATGGTTGAAGGCCGAATGACGAAATTTTTCAAAGAGTCTGTTCTTATGACTCAGGTTTTTGTTATGGATGGTGAACGTGCTATCTCAAAAGTGATTGAAGATGAAGCCGCCGCTCTTGGGACGGATGTTAAAATGACTGGCTATGTCCGTATGGGGCTTGGTGAAGGCATCGAGAAGAAAGAAGAAGACTTTGCCGCAGAAGTGGCTGCAACTCTAAAAGACTCTGAAGAGTAGTCCTAAAATAAATTCACCATACGGTGCCAAAACACTGGCGCATACGCGCCGAATAAGTATTATCCCCTGAAGGTGTTGAGTCACAGTCAGGGGATTTTTCTTGGGTCAAACTTATAAATACAAGCGCGTTTTGCTGAAAATTTCAGGCGAAGCTCTTATGGGGGATAAGCCTTACGGTATTGATACAGCTATGACAGCACGTATCGCCAGTGAAGTTAAAGACGCACATAATAAGGGTCTGCAGATAGCTTTAGTTATTGGTGCCGGAAATATTTTCAGAGGCTTATCGGCAGCGGCAGGGGGCATTGAAAGATCCACCGCTGACTATATGGGTATGCTGGCGACCGTCATGAACGCGTTGGCCATGCAAAGTGCTTTGGAACAAGTTGGCGTTGATACACGCGTCCAATCAGCTATTCCTATGCAAACCGTTTGTGAACCTTATATTCGCAGGCGCGCCGTCAGGCATATGGAAAAGGAACGTGTTGTTATTTTTGCTGGCGGAACTGGAAACCCCTACTTCACAACAGATACTGCAGCAGCCCTTCGGGCCGCAGAGATGGAGTGCGATGCTTTATTAAAAGGCACTCAGGTTGACGGCGTTTATGATAGTGACCCGAAAAAGAACCCTAAAGCCAAACGATTTGAAACTCTTAGCTATCATAAAGTGCTAACGGATGATCTAAAAGTTATGGACGCGGCGGCGGTGACCTTGATGAGAGAGAATGATATCCCCATAATAGTATTCTCATTGCATAAAAAAGGGGGCTTTGATCAAGTGATGAGAGGTGAGGGGACGTGTACCACAATTCAGTCTTAATGTAGACATGATGGTGGATAGTGTTCCGCAAAATGGAGATTAACATGGCAGGCGAATTTAACCTCAAAGATTATCGGAAGAGAATGGATGGTGCTTTGTCATCCTTAAAATCCGAATTTGCAGGACTACGCACGGGAAGGGCCAATGCCGCGCTTCTCGATAATATCACTGTATCGGCCTACGGCTCTGACGTACCCCTTAATCAGGTTGGCTCTGTTAGCGTTCCGGAGCCGCGTATGCTTGTGGTCAGTGTTTGGGATAAGGGCCAAGTCGCAGCTGTCGATAAAGCTTTAAGAACATCTAGTCTGGGTTTGAACCCCGTTATGGATGGGCAGACATTGCGTATTCCAATGCCGCCTCTCACGGAAGAGCGTCGTCGTGATCTGACAAAAATAGCAGGGCAATATTCTGAAAATGCTAAAATAGCTGTTCGTAATGTCCGCCGTGACGCGATGGATACGCTTAAGAAACTCGAAAAAAGCGGGGATATGAGTGAAGACGAGCAGAAAGCTCATGAAGGGGATGTTCAAAAAGCGACTGACGACGTTATAAATGACATTGACACGGCTTTAGAGACGAAATCTGCCGAGATCATGCAGGTCTAATTGGCATTTAAAACATCATATCAAGCTAAGTTCCCAGTGCATGTTGCTATAATCATGGATGGAAATGGACGATGGGCCCAAGCCCGTCACCGTCCCCGTGTTTTTGGTCATCAGGCTGGTGTAAAGACAGTGCGGCGTATTGTAGAAGACGCGGCTGATATGGGCATTAAATATCTTACACTTTATAGTTTTTCGACTGAAAACTGGACGCGACCAAAAGCTGAAATCGCTGCGCTGTTCACGCTCTTACGCCAATATGTCGACGATGATTTGGATACACTTGACGAAAACAATGTTAGGATAAGAATTTTAGGATCTCGGGAAAACTTAAAGTCTGACCTCTTAAAATTGATAGATAAGGTTGAAGGACAAACAAAAGATAATACGGAATTTCATCTCAATATCGCTTTTAACTATGGCGGCCGTGATGAGTTGTTAAGAGCCTTTACTAAGGCCGTTGCCGCGGGTGAAGATTTATCAGCTATGAAAGATGAGGACTTAGCTCCCTATTTGGATACGGCTGATATTCCCGAACCAGACCTAGTTATTCGCACAAGCGGAGAAACGCGGATTAGTAATTTTCTGTTATGGCAAGCCGCCTATTCCGAATTCGTATTTATGGATGTTCTCTGGCCGGACTTTTCTAAAAATGACCTTGAAGCCGCAATAACCGAGTTTCAAACGCGTGAACGCCGATTTGGAAATTTAAACGCCTCGGAAGTGGCTTAAGCCCAATAATGGATACAGGCAGTGTCAGAAAGCCGATTTGGAAAAATGTAGGCACTCGTGCCGTCTCCGCTTTTTCTTTTGCCGCAATATGTATTCCGCCTCTTTACTTCGGGGGCTGGGCATGGGCTGTACTTGTCTCTTTATTAGGGGGGCGAATGATGTGGGAATGGGTGCGTATGTCCGACACGGCGGCGACCCGTCTGGCATTTATCCTGCCCACTTTAGGTGTTGTGTTATCCGCCTTTTACATGACTCAAGGTTTATGGATACATTCTATGGCAGCCATAGCGTTTGCGGCGATAGTGAGCGCGATAGAGCGATCTCGGCGAGGTGGAGTATTATGGGCTGGCTTGGGAACTCTATATATCGCTATTCCCTGTATGGCCATTGTGGCCATTCGCGGCGCGGAAAACGGGTTTGCGACAGAAGGGTTTACGAAGTTAATTTACATCATCCTCACTGTTATAGCGGCCGATGTAGGCGCTTATTTTGGAGGGTCTTTGTTTAAAGGACCTAAATTAGCGCCTAAATTAAGTCCCAATAAAACATGGTCGGGTTTTTTTAGCGGACTTAGCTTTGGGGGGGTGATAGGGGGCGTGGTTGGCGTGATTATTGGATTAGGGTTTTCTTTGGGACTCGCTTTAGCAATTCCGATAATAATTTTATCTGTTCTCGGAGATTTATTGGAAAGTGGATTAAAAAGAGTTTTAAATGTGAAAGACTCAGGAGACCTTCTTCCCGGTCATGGCGGTTTATTAGATCGCTTGGATAGCCTTATGCTTGCGGTTGTTGGTGCAGGTATAATTTTGTATTTAGTCCCTAATATTTGGCCACTATAAGCATTTATGACAAAACGTGTTACGATTCTTGGTTCCACCGGCTCGATTGGTGAAAATACTTTAGACCTTATTCGCAGAGCAAATCCGGATGAGGTAAAAGTGGTTTCTTTGACGGCCAATAGGAACGCCAAAAAACTTGCTCAACAGGCCGTAGAGTTTCAGGCCGAGTATGTGGCGTTGGCGGATAGCGAAAATGCTGATGAGTTGAAAACATTATTGTCGGGCAAAAATATAAAAATTGGAATCGGCCCCGAGGCACTTATTGAAGCCGCTTCGCGTGAGGCCCATTTTTGTATGGCCGCCATCATCGGCGCCGCCGGTTTAGAACCGACATTAGCTGCAGTTGATCAGGGCATTTATATAGGTCTTGCTAATAAAGAGTGCTTGGTCTGTGCTGGCGATTTGTTCATGCAAAGGATTGTCGATAAAGGCGCAACACTTTTACCAGTCGACTCAGAACATAATGCTATTTTCCAAGTGCTCGAACGAGACAAACCTGAAGGCGTAAAACGCCTCATACTAACGGCAAGCGGTGGTCCTTTTAGGGAGGCCACGCAAAAACGATTGGAATCGGTTAAGCGTGAGGATGCCTTGGCTCATCCTGTATGGGATATGGGGGCGAAGATTTCGATTGATTCCGCGACTTTGATGAATAAGGGGCTGGAATTAATCGAGGCAAGTTATATTTTTGATCGGCCGTCATGTGACATAGATGTTGTTATCCACCCGCAATCTATCATTCATTCAATGGTTGAATATATAGACGGCTCTGTTTTGGCTCAACTGGGTTCACCTGATATGCGCACGCCAATCGCTTATGCTTTGGGATGGCCGGATCGGATGTCAGCTCCGGTTGAACAATTGAACTTTACGAAGATCAATAGTCTGACATTCTTTGAGCCTGACCTTGTAAAATTTCCGGCTCTAAGATTAGCGCGTGAAGCTTTAAAGGCAGGAGGGAAAGCACCTTGTGTCCTAAATGCTGCTAATGAAATTGCGGTGAAAGCATTTCTTGAGGAAAAAATTTCATTTTTGGATATCCCTCGTATCGTCGAACGGTCGCTAGACAAACATGCGGCGAGTTCTTGTTTCGGGCACGCACCGCGGGAAATATCAGATATTCTAACCACAGATAATCTAGCCCGTGTGACTGCACATGAGCATATTGTAAGCTTGTGAAAGGGACGTAAAGAGGGCAAGAGCAAAGTCTTGAATAGAGAATCTCATGTTATCAGGTTTAATTGATACAGCTATATTTATGACGAGTTTTCTTCTCGTTTTATCCTTTCTCGTTTATTTTCACGAGTTGGGACATTACTCCGTTGCGCGTTTTTTTAATGTGGCTGTTGAACGCTTTTCCATTGGTTTTGGGAAACCTTTGAAACAATGGACCGCCAAAAATGGCACGAAATGGTCTATTGGGCGTATTCCTCTAGGCGGTTATGTCAAATTTTTAGGCGATGCAGGGGCTGCAAGCAATCCTGATTCTGAAGCGTTGGAAAAAATAAAAACTGAGTACGAAAATGACTCAGATGTGGCGATAGAAAACATCTTTCATTTCAAACCTCTCTGGCAACGTGTTTTGGTTGTGGCTGCGGGACCTGTGTTTAATTTTATATTGGCTGTCATCATTTTTGCTGGCCTTGGCATGGCTTATGGGTCTTATAGTGTTGAGTCTTTAGTAGGCAAAGTCCAGAAAGGTAGCGCGGCGGAACAAGCGGGTATAATGGCCGGGGATAAAATTCTGACTATGGATGGACGTGATGTTAGTCAGTTTTCGGATCTTAAAAAATATGTTATTTTAAAAAGTGGTAATGCCATCCAAACGGTTATTGTTCGTGATGGTCGAAAAATAGAGCTTGAATTAACCCCGCAACGCATCAATGAAAAAGATTTTATTGGCGGTAATTCATCATCTGGCAAAATCGGGATCGCAAGCTCTGAAGACGCCGAATTAATAAAAATTAAATATAACCCTATAACGGCTCTCGGTTTTGGTATGAGTGAGGTTGGTGATACAATCTCGATGACTGGGACTTATATCGGGAGAATTTTCAAAGGTAAGGAAGATGGCAAACAATTAGGAAGTATCGTTAAGATAGCGACGATGACTGGAAAATCCGCTGTCGATGCCGCTAAAGCCGAAGTTCCATTTTCTGAGCGTATGAATTTGATTTTTGTTCGTCTTTTATCCATCGCGGCGTCTCTGTCGATTGCTTTAGGTGTCGCAAATTTAATGCCAATTCCAGTCCTTGATGGTGGACATTTACTCTATTACGGCTATGAAGCCATCGCGGGTCGTCCGCTGAGTCAAGAAAAACAGGAGTTTGGGTTTCGATTGGGGTTTGCATTATTGCTCACACTCTTCGTTATTTTAACGGTTAATGATATCGGTTATGTCGCCAGTATCTTCTCCTAAATGGACGATTATGAATAAAATCATGACATTACGACTAAACACAAAGCATTTAATCATTGCGATTATGATGTCTGTATTTTGCGTAATTTTATCAGGCCTATCTAAGGCACAAGATGCTCAGCCAACTCCGGTCGAGCTGCCCCAAATTATCAGAACAATTCAGGTGCAAGGCAACCAACGTGTTGAGGCAAATACAGTTGCCTCATATTTACTTTTTGCACCTGGAGACCCTTACAGTGAAGACCGTATCGATCTGTCCATTAAAACACTCTATGCGACGGGCTTATTCGCTGATGTTGCGATTGATCCGCGCGATGGCAATGTTCTTATTCAGGTCATAGAAAATCCAATTATCAATCGTGTTATATTGGAAGGTAATAAGTCGCTTAAATCAGATAAGATTACAGATGAAATTGAGGCCGAGCCTCGGGCGATATTTACGCGGTCAAATATTCAGGCTGACGTGCAGCGTATTATTGAACTTTATAGGCAGTCTGGTCGCTTTGGTGCCACTATTGTTCCCAAAGTTGTTCAGCAACCTCAAAACCGTGTTGATTTGATTTTTGAAATTTCAGAAGGCCCCGTCACGGGCGTAAAGCGCATTAATATTATTGGTAACAGTGAATTTGCTGATCGGCGTCTTCGTAAGGAGATGGCAACAGAAGAATCGATTTGGTATAAATTTTTCTCATCCAATGATAATTATGATCCGGGTCGATTGGAATTTGACCGTGAACAGCTGCGTACATTTTACACAAATCGGGGCTTTGCAGATTTCAGAGTTGTCTCTGCCGTTGCGGAACTCACGCCTGATCAAGAAGATTTCTATATTACCTTTACTGTCGATGAAGGTGAAGAATATACTTGGGGAAACATAGAAGTTGAAACAGAGCTTGATGATTTAAGTTCTGACTTCCTTGAACGCCTCATTAATATCAAGGAAGGTACAATCTACAACGCCAGCAAGGTTGAAGATGTTATTGACACGCTTAATTTTGCGGCTGGTACGTCTGGTTATGCCTTTGTCGATATCCAGCCCAATATTAAACGCAATCGAGATACCAAGACTGTTGATCTTGTCTTTAATGTTGTGGAAGGTCCTCGCGTCTATATTGAGCGTATTGATGTTGTCGGAAACACGACAACATTGGATTATGTAATCCGTAGAGAGTTGGAGCTGGTTGAAGGAGATGCCTTTAACAGAATTCTTTTAGACCGCTCACGCAATCGCGTCAGAGCGCTTAGATTTTTTGAAGATGTTGAAATCACCGAACGGCAAGGTTCGGCGCCAGACCGGGCAATTGTAGAAGTCGCCGTGACTGAACAACCGACAGGTGAGCTTTCATTTTCAGCCGGTTTCTCATCGGCTGATGCTTTCTTGGTCGATCTGTCCATTACACAAAGAAATTTGAGAGGGCGAGGTCAATTATTGCGCTTCGTTATTCGCGCAAGTTCCAACCGCCGTGAAGTTGATCTACGGTTTACTGAACCTAGGTTTCTGGGGCGCAATTTGGCGGCTGGGGTTGAATTATTCGATGTAGTTATCGATTTTCTTGATGAGGCGGGTTTTCGTCAATCACGTACGGGCGGACAGGTTACGCTAGCTTTCCCATTAACCGAATATACAACTCTTTCAACGCGCTATTCTTTGAGACGAGAACAAATTGAATCACCAGGACTAACCTCTGAAATCTGTGCAAATTCGCAACAAGAGGGCGGTTTAGGATTGTCACGGCAGCAATTATCACTCTGTGATCAAATTGATGGACGTCTGTCATCCATTCTAGGGTATACATTTGGTTGGGATCGCCGCAATGATCCGATTACGCCGACGCGGGGCTTTGATGTTCGCTTTAGTCAGGACGCTGCGGGGCTTGGCGGAGAAGTCCAATATTTGCGTACAGATGTTCGAGCGAATGCTTACCGCGGTCTATTTAAAGATGTTATTGCCAATGTTTCCTTGTCGGGCGGATATATTCGTGGGTGGGGCGGCGACTCTGTTTCTATTAATGACAGATATTTTAAAGGTAATTTTGAATTTAGAGGATTTGACAACGCCGGTGTTGGGCCGCGTGTAGTTAATTTTGCTGCCGATAACCCGGATACTGGAAACTTTTTAGTTAATGGTATTGATGGGCGTGGAAATTCTTTGGGTGGCAATGCCTTTGGTTTGGCCTCTGCTGAGGTGAGTTTTCCTGTTGGCATCCCAAATTTATTAGGTAGTTTGTTTATCGAAGCTGGAACAGTAGGGCTTTTAGATGAAGATGAGCAGTTTAATACGATTGTTACGCCTGGAACGTCAGGCCTATCAGTTGGCGACTCTTGTGAAGGCGTCACAACTCTTGGTACAATTTGTCAACGTACGATTGACGATCTTTCACCGCGCGTTACCGCTGGAGCTAGCGTTTTTTGGGAAAGCCCCTTTGGTCCAATCCGGTTTGACTTTACACAACCTATTGTTCAACAACCGCAAGACGATCGTAAATCATTTCAATTTACTACCAGAACGAGGTTCTAATAATGTCACTCTCTAAAACAATTTTCCGAGTAGTTGTAGGGTTTGCAGCTGCGATTATGTTCAGCGCCAGCGCTATGGCACAAAGCACAATTCTTGTTGTCGATACAGGCCGTGTCTTACGCGATTCCGACGTTGGTAAACATATCAAGCGTCAGCTTGAGACAATTGGCAAGTCGATGGAATCAGAAGCTAAAGCCAAGGCTTCTCCTTTACAAACTAGAGGGAAGTCTCTTGAGGCTCAGCTTAAGGGTAAGACAAGAGCCTCACTGCAAGGTGATACAGCTTTGCAAGATCAGATTAAGTCTTTTCAAAAAGATCAACAAGCAATTGCTGTAGACCTGCAATATAAACAAAAAGAATTACAAATAACTGAAAGCAAAGCGGTGCAAAAAGTTCAAGAGCGTTTAAGAGTTATCTTAAAGGCTATCGTTGCAGAACGTAATGCTGACGTTGTGCTGGAGCGCTCTTTGGTCATTTATGGCGACCCTGTTGATGTAACAGATACGGTTATTAGCCGTCTGAACAGTCAACTCAAAACAGTCCCTGTGACACGTGAGCGTTTACCGCGTAAAAGCTAATCCGTAAAACACGGTAACGCTAATTGATACTAATCTAGAATGATCTACGCTAAGAGGCGGGTATGTTAGATGCCCGTTTCTATATCGCCAATGGTCCGTTTTCTTTAGCAGAGTTAACACAAGACCTAGCCGCTGAATTACCTGATGCAAAATTTGCCGATGAGATGATTTTTACGGCCTCGATGCTGTCAAACAGTCAGCCCGGCCAACTTTGCTTTCTCGACAATAAACGTCACAAATCGCAAGCGGATACAGCGAAAGCGACGGCTTGTTTTGTCACAGAGAGATTAGCCAGTATTGTAGGTCAGCAGAACATCATTCCAATTGTAACGAAAACCCCCAAAGCACATTTTGCAAGGGCTTTAGATAAACTCATTACGCGGCGAATTCTCGGGGAAACTATGGGGGATGCTAGTATCGCCAAGTCGGCTAATGTCCATAAGTCTGCGGTTATTGGTGCGGGGGCTGTCATTGGAGAAGACGTAACCATCGCACCTTATGCGGTTATAGGCCCGGGTGTTGAAATAGGCGCTAGGAGTTTTATTGGCGCCCATACACATATTGACTGTACGCTTATGGGTGAAGATTGTCATATCAAGCCAGGGGCCGTCATAGGCGGCGCAGGTTTCGGGGTTACAGCGGATGAGAAGGGTATTATAGATATACCCCACTCAGGCCGTGTTGTTTTGGGAAATCGTGTTTCGATAGGTTCGCAAAGCTGCGTGGATAGGGGGCAGCTTGGGGACACTCTATTGGAAGATGACGTCAAGATTGATAATCTTGTACAAATTGCTCATAATGTTCAAATCGGAGCAGGTTCGGCATTGGCGGGACATGTTGGTATCTCAGGTAGCTGTATCGTTGGAAAAGGTGTTCAGCTAGGCGGTAATGTAGGCCTCGCTGATCATATAATTGTCGGTGATGGTGCGTCTGTTGCTGCCCGTGCTGGTGTGATGCATGATATTCCGGCCGGTGAAGTGTGGAGCGGTATCCCTGCTATGCCTATCCGAGATCATATGAGGCTTATTAGCGCTACGCGAAAGCTCTCGAAAAAGTCTAGGTCCTGATATGTTAGTCGGGATACATGAGCTACCTTTGAACAGGTCTTATATTGAAAGTTATTTACCTCATCGTGACCCTATGCTTTTTGTAGATAGGGTGACGCAATTGACAGAGACTAAGATCACTATTGAATCTGATGTTAAAGGTGATGCTGAATATTTTAAAGGCCACTTTCCAAACATGCCCATCATGCCTGGTGTTTTAATTATTGAAACTGTTGCCCAAGCTGGAGCTCTACTTATTTCCCTGACACGAGACTTAGGTGAAGATAAATTTGTAGGCTTTTCCAATATCGATGCTGTTAAATTCCGTCGTCCGGTTAAACCCGGCGAAACTTTGATCATTGACGTTGAGTTTGAAAAAATACGTTTGCCATTTTATAAATTTAAAGGGGTTGCAACAGTTGATGGTAAAGTGGCCGCGAGCCTAAAGTTTGCTGCCAGCGAAATGCAATTTGGGAACGACTCATGAGTATCTCTGTGCATCCGTCTTCCTTTGTTGATCCAAAGGCAGAGCTGTCCGAGGGGGTTGAGATTGGTCCTTTAAGCGTTGTCGGTCCCGGTGTAAAACTTGGGCCGAATGTCAAGTTGATCGCTCAGGTCAACTTGGCGGGTAACACCTCTATTGGAGCGAATTGTGAGCTTTATCCTTTTGTATCAATCGGCCATCCCCCGCAAGATTTCAAACATAAAGGCGGAGAGGTTAGAACGGTTATAGGTGAACGGTGTATTTTTAGGGAAAATGTGAATATTCATCCAGGATCGGATGCTGGTAAAACGGTCACGCGTATCGGCAATGACTGTTACTTTATGGTTGGAACCCATCTCGCCCATGAAGGACAAATGGGCAATAATGTTGTCGTGTCTAATGGCGCGCAAATTGGCGGTAACGTCACCATCGGAGACCATGCCATTTTGGGTGGCTTAAGTGCTATTCATCAACATACGCGTATTGGGGCGCATGCCTTTATTGGTGGTATGGCAACCGTCACCGCAGATGTTATTCCTTATGGCTCGGTGAGGGGAAATGCGGCTTATCTGGCAGGGTTAAATGTCGTTGGACTTAAGCGGCGAGGTTTCTCCCGCGAAAAAATAAAAGATTTACGCGCGGCTTACCGTCTTCTTTTTGCGCCTGAAGGGACATTTGCCGAACGTCTGGATGATGTCTCTCGCACTTATGCGAAGCATGAATTGGTGATGGATATAATCAAATTTATTCGTGCCCAAAAAGTTCGCGCCTTATGTATGCCTAATGCGGGAACTTAATTCATGAAAATTGGCCTTATTGCAGGAGGGGGAGAACTTCCTAAGAATGTGGCCGCAGCGGCTTTACAGGATAGTCATGATCTGACGGTTATCGCATTGGATGGCTTTGCAAATTCAGATGATTTTTCTAATTCGACAACATTAGGTCTGTCTGAATTTGGAAAGATTGTAAAGCTTTTGAAAAAATCGAACTCTACTCATGTTTGTTTTGCGGGGATCGTCAAGCGTCCAGACTTTAAAACGCTAAAACCTGATTTAAAGTCTATTCGTTATTTTCCGGGAGCGGTGAAAGCCGCGGGGCATGGTGACGACGCGCTCTTGCGCTATTTATTGGGGGTGTTTGAAAAAGAAGGGTTCGAGATTATCGCCCCGCAGGAGCTTAGTAAATCCTTATTACTGTCTGAAGGCATGCTCGGTTCGGTAAAATTAGCCGAACGCCATAAAGAGGATACGCAAAAAGCATGTGAAGTGGCAACTCAAATAGGAAGGCTGGATATAGGTCAAGGCGCGGTTATATGCCGTGGAATGGTTTTGGCCGTAGAAGCACAAGAAGGTACGGATGCTATGCTGGCACGTGTTGCCGCTCTACCCGCAGCCTTGAGAGGTACTCTCAAAAATCGCGAGGGGGTTCTCGCAAAGATGCCAAAGCCGGGGCAAGAGCTTCGAGTCGATTTACCAACTATCGGGCCTAAGACAATCGAGTATGTTTCTTTAGCAGGGCTCGCCGGAATTGTCGCAGAGGCAGGCCGTACATTTATTATTGACCGGGATGATGTAATTGCAGCAGCCAATCAAGCCGGAGTTTTTATTGCGGGACTACCTGCATCCAAACCATGACACGGTCAGTTTATCTTGTTGCGATTGAAAATTCAGCCGATCATTTAGGCGCTGAATTAACGGCCCAACTGAAGAAAAAATCATCACAGATAGAGTGTCTGGGCATAGGTGGTCCGGCAATGCTGGAGCAGGGCATCGAGCCGGAGATTGACATTTCGGGTCTCGCCATACTTGGTTTTGTTGAAGGGGTCTCAGCCTATCCTATGATCATGAAACGTATTCGTGAAGCCGTAGACTCCATCATGAAACATAGGCCTGACGCGGTCGTGCTAATCGATAGTTGGGGCTTTATGATCAGGCTTGCCAAGCAGTTAAAAAAACAGGGATATACAGGTCGGGTCATAAAATATGTAGCCCCTCAAGTTTGGGCGATGCGCGAGGGACGAGCAAAAATTTTGGCGCAATATGTTGATCATCTCATGAGTATTCACAGTTTTGACGCCCAATATTTTGAAAAAGAGGGCCTTACGGTTACCTATGTGGGCAATCCCATATTTGATACGGATTATAGATCGGGCGATGGCGCGGCCTTACGCAAAGAGCTTGGAATAGGGCCCAATGACGAGCTGGTTTCTGTATTCTTCGGTAGCCGTCTGTCAGAGCTGAAAACTTTGAGTTCCGTTTTTGCACAAACCGTCGAGAGGCTTAAAAACTCTCGATCTCATATAAAATTTATTAGTCCTCTCTCGGCCTCAATAGCTACGGATGTTCTCGCCGAAGCGGGCACGGATTTACGTTTGCAACATGTGATTTTACTCGATGAGGGACGAAAATTTGATGTCTTTGCTGCCAGTAATGTTGCTATAGCCTGTTCAGGAACAGTCACGACACAGCTCGCATGCGCAGGAGTTCCCACAGTGGTTTCCTATAAGCTCAATGCTTTGACATATGCGGTAGCGCAGCGGCTTTACAGGCCTGATCATATATCAATTGTCAATATTGCGGCGGGTGAGCGCTTAATGCCAGAATTTATTCAAGGTGATGTGAATGCTGACAATATTAGCCGTGAAGTCGCTAGCTATCTAAATGATGTTAGCCATAGGGAAGAGACCTCAAAGAGGTTGATTGAACAAACCAATTCAATGCAAGGTCAAGGCGGCCTTGCAAGTGAGAGGGCCGCCCAGACGGTATTGAGTTTGTTGGCGTAAGTTAGTTTATGGTTTGATTAACTATATTCTTCCTTGAAACTTTTAGCGCTTACTCATCGAAACGTAATCGCGCTGGGTTGGGCCGGTATAAAGCTGACGCGGACGTCCTATACGTTGGCTTGGGTCTTCTAGCATTTCATTCCACTGGGAAATCCAACCAACTGTTCGGGCTAGAGCGAAGAGCACTGTAAACATGGATGTCGGGAAGCCTAAAGCCGAGAGGACAATACCAGAGTAAAAGTCTACATTCGGATAGAGTTTCTTGGAGATGAAATACTCGTCTTCTAGGGCAATTTTTTCAAGCTCTTTTGCGACATCAAGGACAGGATTTTTTAAGCCGAGCTCGTCCAGAACTTCATGCGCCACCTTTTGCATAACGCGTGAGCGTGGATCGAAATTTTTATAAACGCGGTGACCGAAGCCCATAAGGCGGAAGGAATCTGATTTATCTTTGGCTCGGGCAATGAACTCAGGAATGCGGTCTACGGTTCCAATTTCGCGCAGCATGTTGAGACAGGCCTCATTCGCGCCGCCATGGCTAGGCCCCCAAAGACAGGCAATTCCAGCGGCTATGCAAGCATAGGGGTTAGCGCCTGATGATCCAGCAAGGCGGACAGTTGATGTCGAGGCATTTTGTTCGTGATCGGCATGGAGGATGAATATTTTGTCCATCGCATTGACGATTGTTTTGCTGACTTTGTATTTTTCGGCCGGAACAGAAAAGCACATATGTAGAAAGTTCTCGGCATAAGACAGCTCGTTATCAGGGTACACATGAGGTTGTCCGACTGAGTATTTATAGGTACGTGCAGCAATAGTAGGAATTTTAGCGATTAAGCGGTGCATCGCCATATTGCGGGCTTCATCCTCGGTTGTATGCGTATTATCATTGTAAAAGCCGGACAGAGCACCGACGGTGCCGCACATCATTGCCATTGGATGGGAGTCTCGACGAAAGCCGTGAAAAAAGCTTTCAACCTGATCATGGAGCATTGTGTGCTGCGTAATTGTGGAATTGAATTCTTTATTTTGGGTCTTGTTAGGAAGCTCACCATTTATAAGTAAGTAGGCGACTTCGAGGAAGGTAGAATTTTCAGCCAATTGTTCGATGGGGTAGCCACGATATAGTAGCTGACCTTTATTGCCGTCAATAAATGTAATTTGCGACTCGGTTGAGCAGGTTGAGGTGTAGCCCGGATCAAATGTAAAATGAGTAGATTGTTTGTGGAGGCTTCGAACATCTATGCCCGGAACGCCCATGGATCCTGACATAATAGGAAGTTCGTAGCTGTCTTTACCAATCTTAAGCTCGGCCGCTCCGATATTTTTGATTTTATTTTCCATCTTTGAGTTAGTCCTTTCCTAAGCCAGATGTGATGATATCATCCAAACGGTCCAGCGCTTCTTCTTTGCCAAGCAAAGCAAGAACCCAGGACAAATCCGGGGAGGGAGCGCCGCCGGTAAGCGCCGCGCGTACGGGCTGACCGATTTTACCAAAGCCAATATCATGTTCTGACACATAATCCTGAAGGAGCGCTTGTATCTTATCTGCGTTCCATTTCGGCCCTTCTAAGGATTTTAGACTTAAAGTCAAAGCCGATAGATGCGATAAAGCGCCCTCTTTTCGTAAAGGTTTTGCGCTTTTACCTGTTATCTCCAAAGGACGCTTCAGCAGTAGATACCGGGCCTGCTCTGCCAGCTCATTAAGCGTTTTCGCGCGTGGTTTTAAGGTCTCCATAGCGCTCATGACACGGTTTTTATGTAACGTCGATAACGGGCCCTCATTGATATCTTCGAGGAATGGCATGGCTTGCTCTAAAACAGCGCCATTGTTTGCGCGCAGAATATGCTGGCCGTTGATAAAGTCCATTTTGTCAAAATCGAGACGGGCGGGGGCTGAATTAATACCGTCCAAGGTAAAGACCTTCGCGATGTCTTCATCACCGAAAAAAAGTTCTTCATCTCCATAGGCCCAGCCGAGCTTGAGTAAATAGTTGCGCAGCCCGCCTGCTAAATATCCCATATCGCGATAGGCCTCGGCTCCAAGAGCGCCATGGCGTTTGGATAACTTCTTCCCGTCCGGCCCGTGGATCAACGGAACATGTGCCCAGTCAGGCACATCCCAATCCAAGGCCCTATAAATCAGTGTTTGCCGTCCGGCATTGATCAGATGATCATCTCCACGGATCACATGGGTGACGTCCATATTATGATCATCGACAACAACAGCGAGCATATAAGTAGGGCTGCCATCCGCGCGCAGCAGGACAAGATCATCAAAGTCTTTATTGTTCCATGTAATATCGCCCTGCACATGGTCGGTAATTTTTGTCTGGCCCTCTGGAACGCGAAAGCGAATGGTGTAAGGTTTGTCCAACAGTTCGGTCGTGTCCCGATAGGGGCTTCTAAAGGCTGTATCGCTCTCGTGAGCAGCTTCGCGTAAAGCTTCTAACTCCTCAGGGGTGGCATAGCAGCGATAAGCGCCGCCGCTTTCGAGCATCGCCATAGCCGCGTCGATATGGGCCTTTGCGTTTTTGCTTTGATATACAATCTTGCCGTCATGCGGTACGCCAAGCCAGTTCAGCCCGTCTATAATGGCTTGTGTGGCTTCGGGAGTCGAACGGGCTTTATCTGTGTCTTCAATACGTAGGTGAAATTCACCGCCCATATGTTTGGAGAAATAATAATTAAACAGAGCCGTGCGTGCTCCGCCAATATGCAAAAACCCTGTAGGTGATGGCGCAAAACGCGTAATTACTTTGGATGTTGTCATAAGAGGGTTACAACTTCTAAAAGGGATGGGTTTGCTTACGGGGTCTATCACATAACATGTTTATCTTTAACAAGATAAAAACCTGGGGAGAAGACGCTTTTGTGCAAGGCTGGTCTGCGCCAGCCTATCAAGGCTTTGACTGGAATGTCGCGACCTTCGCCGTAGGAATTGTGCTTTATTTCTATTTACCCTTTGAACCGTCATGGGGTTGGGCTTTGGGGATATGCGTTGGCACCGGGGCGCTTTTCTGGATGACTGATCGTTTTGTAGCCCCGTTAAGGAAAGCCGCGTTTATCTTATTCCTTATCGCTCTGGGAGTTGGCCGCAGTACATGGCATACGGCAGAAGTTAATATACCAAAAATACCTTATGAGCGCAGCTATAATGTCACAGGCTGGATTGAAGCCCTTGAAAAATCAGGCACAGGGTTCCGCTGGCGTATTCGTGTCTCTGACATGTCGGGGCTGGATAAGAATAAGCTACCTAAGCGGGTGCGCGTAAAGGCCAAACCCGGAGAATTTAAAGTCGGCGACGCTATTCGCATAAGGGCGATAATATCCCCGCCGCCGGGTCCTGTGGTTCCGGGGGGCTATGATCCGGCTAGACGTGCTTTTTTTGAAAAAATAGGCGGCTATGGGTTTGCCATAGGTAGGCCAGAGCGCGTAGATGTTCGTTCGCAAGGCTTCATTGAGATATCACAGCGAAACCTCGCGCGCTTTCGCTATGGGTTGGCCGAGCGTATCAGAGCGAGAGCGCCGCCAGAGACCGCAGGCCTGCAAGCGGCTTTACTCACAGGCATTCGCACCTTTATCCCGCCGGAGCAAACAGAAGCTCTGCGCGTGGCGGGTCTGGCCCATGTGCTTGCGATTTCGGGTTTGCATATGGGACTTTTGGCTGGGGGTAGCTATTGGCTGGCCACACTATTTCTGGTCTGCATTCCGGCGCTCTCTCGCCGTTATGATGTGCGTAAACCCGCCGCCATTATCGGGGCTTTAACAGCGACGGCTTATCTGATCTTATCCGGCGGGTCGGTGGCGACGCAGCGGGCTTATATTATGGCGATTATTGTCTTTCTTGCTGTTGTGCTCGATCGGCGTGCGTTTTCTATGCGCTCGGTCGCCGTCGCGGCTTTAATCACGCTGCTCTTACATCCTGAGAGTTTAATATCGGTTGGATTTCAAATGTCATTTGCGGCAGTCGCGGCTCTAGTTGTGGTGTATCGGGAATGGCAGGATAGGCGTGAGTATAAGCCTGTAAGAGGTATAGCTGATAAGATAGGACGCAATTTTGCTGGGCTGACTACGACAAGTTTTGTTGCGGGAACAGCGACTTCGGCCTTTGCGGTATTGCATTTCAACCGGATCGCCAGTTACAGCCTGCTGGGCAATATACTGGCCATGCCGATCTTTTCCTTCATTGTCATGCCCTCGGCTCTAGCAGCGCTTATCTTGATGCCATTGGGGCTGGAGACTGTGCCTTTAGCTGTGATGGGCTGGGGCTTGTCCATTTTGATTAAGGTTTCGGAATGGGTCGCAGGGTTAGACGGGGCGATGGTTTATGTCGCCGCCGCACCGGCTTGGCTGATAGGGCTGTTTGGATTAGGGTTTTTATGGCTGACATTGGGACAAAACCTGCGGCGTATGGCGGGCGGGCTGATCGCCGTAATTTGTTTTATGATTTGGAACCAGACTCCACAGCCCGATATGCGCATATCCGATGCGGGGCAGGTGGCGTTTTGGGGCGAAGGAGCTAAGGTTTTATATGTCGGACGTAAACGCGCGGACAGATATGGGCGCGAGCAATTTCTACAGCGCTCTGGCCGTCCGCAGAGTGAGATGCAATCCTATCAAGATACTCTGGCCTTGTGTGATAATCTGGCTTGCCGATTTGAGGTCAAAGGCAGGCCTGTCTCCGTCATTGGACATCCCTCAGAAGTCATTGAAGAATGCGATGCGGCAGAGCTGGTCATCTTAACGTTACGTAGGGCGGGACCTGTAGCCAGACGCGGCTGCAAAGCGATTTTGATTGATGAGAAAGTTTTGAAAATCTCAGGCGCGCATGATGTTTATATGACGGATGAGGGGATTGAACTACGCCCTGCCAATACACTGGGGCGTCAAAAGCGACCTTGGTCTTAGATATTATTTAACACAACCCATAATTCTGTCATCCCGCACGCAGCGAAGCATAGATGCGGGACCCGTCCTCTAAGGCCGTATTCAGTGGTTAGGTCCCGCGTCAAGCGCGGGATGGCAATGACAGTTAATGATACTTCCGCACTAACCCCACTAATATACCTTGAACCTCAACGCGGTCAGGGCCGAAGCTCTGGGTTTCGAAATCTTTATTTTCCGGAATCAAATCAATAGTTTGTCCGCGTTTGTAAAGGCGTTTAAGCGTAGCTTCTTCTTGATCCACCAAAGCGACAACAATCTGGTTATTACGCGCGGTATTGGCCTTTTTCACAATGACGATATCGCCGTCTAAAATACCGGCTTCGACCATGGACTCGCCTTCAATTTCAAGCGCGAAATGATCCGGCCCCATCATATTGGGGGGAACGGATATCATATTATAGCTATCTTCAATGGCGGCAATCGGATTACCCGCCGCGATTTTACCCACAAAGGGAACCTCATAGCTATCATTGGCCGGAGCCTGCATGACGGGTCGATGGTCTTGGGGCAGTTTTATAACTTCCAACGCGCGGGCCTTATTGGGCAGGCGGCGGATAAAACCGCGTTCTTCCAGCGCCGTAATGAGGCGGTGAATACCCGATTTACTGGCGAGACCCAGCGCGTCTTTCATTTCATCATAAGAGGGCGGAACTCCCACAGTCTTGATTTTGCGATCAATCAGCAAAAGTAGATCTTTTTGTTTCTGCGTCAGCATAATGGAATCACTCCGAACAAAGTAGCAACATTAAATTTGTTCTACGGATGTTCTTTGTGTTGTCAAGGTGTATTGATATGAAGTGATGCGGAGCTTTAGCCCAACTCAGTCATTGCAAGATATGAGCGTTTAAATTTGATAAGTGATCAAATTAGCGATTCTTGCAATCCATCTTCCGATATCTTCTGTAAGCAACCTTGGTATTTATGGAAATGCCTCATGATGGATTACAAGGACAAGCCTTGTAATGACGGTACGGAGAAATTAGGAGTACATATTGTGATAAAAATAACATCTATCAAAACATAAAACATTTTGTAAGAATTTAACTATGCAAGCTGATCCCACACCAGATAAAGATTTCATAGGTTCGATCGACCGATCCATCATCGGATTTGGGTTAGCGGTCATTGCGTTAATACCCACACTGTTTTTCGTCCTTTTACGACCTGCAAAGCTCTGGCCTTTGATTGTAACAGATCATCCAAAAGGGCGGACCGGTTATATATTAAGTCCGGGGATATTTTTTCTTTTAACGATCTCTGTCCATTCTTTGCTTCTCTCCAGAGTAATTGGCGATGGCTCAAGCGTACAGATGAGCAAATCGGTTGATGACGCCGTTCAAGGGGCCAATGTCGGCCAGATTTTACTCTCGCTGTCTCCGGCATTTTTTGGGGCCTTAATTGTGACCATTTTAATTTGGCTCGTCACCCGGGCCACGCTCAGAGACTGGACGATACAGCATAGCATTAGAACAGCCCTCTATATCGTTCCCGCTCCATTATGGCTCTCTCTGCCGATTGAACGTTTAACGTCCTTTCTAGGTGAGGTGGGGTCTATGGGCCGCGTCGCCGGCATCGTGATTTTATACGCGGCCTATATGTTTGTGTGGTTCGCAGTGATCTTCCGCCAATTTGCAGCCGATAAGTCATCAAAAGCATTTCTACCAGCCATTCTTATTGGCTTTGTTTGGGGCGCAGCCATCTACTTCAACTACCACGGCGCCAAGGTCATTGTGACACCTTAATTGTGACACCTTAATGATTACATCAGCCTTCTTTGAGGGAGGGGTTTAGGTTTATCGTTCTCGTGTTCCCGGCCTTGGCGGGGATCTCCTGCGTTTGGCTCAAGATTGGAAGAGATTTCGGTTCGCCTTTGGGGGACGGGAAAGACGGGGGTTGAAACTCTATCCTCGTTTATAGACCCGTTTTCAAAACCATTCCTCAATCATTTCAATCGCTTATAAAATAGTCAAAAAATCTAATCCGAA
>CAZNWH010000023.1:0-26904 GCA_964576765.1 uncultured Hellea sp. | reverse complement strand
CAGGCTCGACCAAAGCGATGAGCGATTACGTCTCTGATAACAGCCCGAAAAACGTGATCTTGCTGACGGAATGTTCCATGTCCGACAATGTCGCCATGGCCAACCCGAAAACAGATTTCGTGCGGCCCTGTAACCTCTGCCCGCATATGAAACGCATCACGCTAGAAAATATCTATGAGTGTCTGCGTGATGAAACCAATGAAGTCTTAGTCGATGAAGCCACGCGCAAACGCGCTCACAAGGCGGTCATGGATATGATCAACGTCAAATTCGACGCCGTTAAGGGACACTTTAATCCGACCCTGAAAGAGGTTGAGGTGAAGGTTATATGATGTTTATCATCTGTCATCCCGCACGAAGCGGAGCACAGATGCGGGACCTAACCGTAAAAACTGATCCCTTTATCAGGTCCCGCATCTGCGCCGTAAACGGCTTGTGCGGGATGACAGTATAATGTCGCTAGGCTCTCTCGAAACTAGACGCTTGCCCGCAGGCGCTGTGCTTGTCGTTGGGGCGGGGCTTGCGGGGTTATATCTCGCGCTGAAGCTTGCGCCGCGAAAAGTTTATGTGCTGACCTCTCGTCGGTCCTCTGTCGGCTCGGCCTCGGCTTGGGCGCAAGGTGGGATTGCCGCCGCCCTTTCGCCTAATGACAGCGCCGAGTCCCATGCCAAAGATACGATTGCGGCAGGTGACGGATTAGTTGATCCAGAAATTGCAAAAATACTCGCCACAGAAGGGCCCGAACGGGTTCATGATTTAGACGCGCTGGGGGTTCCCTTTGACCGCGACGCAAATGGAGAGCTTTACCTCTCGCTCGAAGCCGCCCATTCCATGGCGCGTGTCGCCCGCGTCAAAGGCGATACGGCCGGGGCCGAGATCATCAAAGTCATGGTCAAGCGCGCGCGCGAAGCCGGCCACATTACCGGCCTGATTGGCTGGCGCGCGGAAAGCCTTTTGACTGATAGCGGCGGCGCGGTGGCTGGGGCGCTCGCAAGAAATGATGACGGCGCGCTGCTCGGGATAGAAGCCGATATCACCGTTATGGCGACAGGTGGTGTTGGCGGATTATTCGCCGTGACCACAAATCCGCGCACCGCGCGCGGCGACGCGCTTGGCATGGCGGCTGTGGTCGGGGCTAAAATGCGCGATATGGAGTTTGTCCAGTTCCACCCTACTGCGATTGATATTGGCCGTGACCCCGCCCCGCTCGCCACAGAGGCCCTGCGCGGTGAAGGCGCTGTCCTGACCAATAAAAAGGGCGTTCGCTTTATGCCGCGCTATCATGAGCAAGGCGAACTGGCACCTCGCGATGATGTCGCCCGCGCGATTTTTGCCGAGATTGAAGCCGGACGCCAGCCTTATCTGGATTGCCGTAAAGCCATTGGCGCGCATTTTAAGGACGAGTTTCCAACGGTTTTTGATAGCTGTATGGAGGCTGGTATTGACCCCAGTAGACAACTCATCCCCATCGCCCCTGCTGTGCATTATCATATGGGCGGCATTGCCACCGATAGCTATGGCCAGAGTAATCTGGAGGGGCTTTTGGCGGTTGGAGAATGCTCCGCTGTCGGGGTTCACGGCGCGAACCGTCTGGCCAGTAATTCCCTGTTAGAGGCCACCGTCTTTGGAGGCCGCGCCGCCGATTATATCAATGGACGCGACTGGACTGAACGCCGCGCTGGCACTATTCGTAGCCAGCCTTGGCTCTCTATGGGCAAAGACGTCAGCCAATCCCTGCGCAATGCCATGACAAAGAATTGTGGCGTGCGCCGAAGCGCCAAAAAACTGAACCAGCTCATCAGCCATATTGACAGTTTGATCGAACAGGTCGGACGCGCTAACCCTTTGGTCGCCTCAAAAATGATCGCCACATCAGCCCTTGCCCGTGAAGAAAGTCGCGGCGGCCATTTCCGCGATGACTTCTCAAAAACCAAGAAAAAAGCCCTGTCGAGTTATATCACCTATGATATGTTGGAATAATCAGATCATTATAGGAGGATAGAATGACAATTTTAAGCGCTTTAACCGTAGCCTTAGGAATCGCAATCGCAACAGGCCTCAAATGTTTTGTCGGGGCTATCATGGCCTATATGGGATTAAAAATTGCGACCCGTATTTTCGGGCCTTTAAAATTAATTGGAAAATAATTTATGCATCTTCCTCCCCTCCCTCCGACCGTCATTGAACCCATGGTGCGCCGCGCCCTTGATGAAGATTTTGGAAATAGCGGCGATCTGACAGCTAATCTCTTAGTACCTGCCTCGGCCAAGGGGAAGCTTATGATGCGCGCCCGTGAGGACGGAGTAATTGCTGGGATGCAAGCTGCGCAAATGACCTATGCCATGGTCGATCCTGATGTAAGGTTTACCGCTCAAAAAGAGGATGGAGGGAAAGTCAATAAGGGCGATATTATCGCCACTGTGCAGGGCCCGTCGCGAGCGCTTTTATCGGCGGAGCGTGTCGCGCTTAATTTCCTTGGGCGGATGTCAGGCATCGCAACCCTGACGGCGAAATATGTAAAATCTGTCAAAGGCTGCAAAGGTCACAAAGGGGCTGTCCGCATAGCTGCGACCCGAAAGACGACACCCGGATTGCGAGCGATTGAAAAGCAGGCCGTTTTAGCCGGCGGGGGCTTTACCCACCGTGAGAGCTTGGCCGCTGCTATAATGATTAAAGACAATCATATCGCGCTGGCGGGCGGTGTGGACAAAGCGCTTAAAGCCATTGCCAAGAACGCCGATCACATGGCGCGGGTCAGCGTTGAGGTTGATACGCTGGCGCAGCTTAAAAAGGTTTTAAAATATAGTCCAGATGTTGTGCTGCTGGATAATATGAACGCCGCCACACTCATCAAAGCCGTGGCCATTATGGACGCCTATGACGGACACAGACCTGTTCTGGAAGCGTCGGGCGGGGTTAATCTGGAAACCGTGAGAGGCCTAGCCGAAACCGGCATTGACGTCATTTCAGTTGGCGGGCTCACCCATAGCGCACCTAATTTTGATATCGGGATGGACGCGGCCTAAAAGTTGTCTTTGGCCGCTCTGATCTCGCCAAGGCGCTCGGGCGTGGCCGCGCGCATAAAAGGGTTGGTTTTCTTTTCCATCGCCACCGTTGTCGGAACCGTTGGTATGCCATTTTCTCTCAAAGCTTTGGCTATTCGCATATAATCCAGCAGGTCCTGATTATCCGGCTCAACGGTCACGGCAAAACGGGCGTTGGAGAGCGTATATTCATGGGCGCAATAAAGTTTAGTCGTATCCGGCAGTTTCGAAATAGCGACCATAGAGCCATACATATCAGCCGGACTTCCCTCGAAAAGGCGGCCACATCCAAGCACAAATATCGTATCACCAACAAAAGCCGCGCCAGCGCCGTTATGGGCATCAGCTACATGATAAATAATATGATCTAGCGTATGTCCGGGAGTAAAAATGACCTCGACTTTGTGATCGCCAAACATGAAGCTATCTCCGCCGGAAACGCCTTTATCCAAACCCGGAATACGGCCCTGAATTTGATCCGGTCCTGTAATGATAACACCGTAATTTTCTTTAAGCGCGAGATTACCCCCTGTGTGATCGGGATGGTGATGCGTATTCCAGATTTGTGTTAATCTCCACCCGCGCGCCTGACACTCAGCTTCAATTTTAGAGGTTTCCGGCGTATCAATCGCTGCTGTTTCCCCGCTATCAGGGTCATGGATAAGCAGTCCATAATTATCTGACAAACAAGGGAACAGTGCAATTTCAAGATCTTTGGACATAGACCTTATTAAACACTAGCCGGCTTTAAAGACAATAGCCTTGAAATTACCCGTCGATATAACAGGCGCTCCATTCACCGTTTTAGGTGTAAATTTTTGTCTTTTAACTGCATTTATAGCCGCCTTTTCAAATGCTTTGTTAAATCGAAGGCTTGCATGATCATTCGATTGAATACTGGCATTTATAACCGCTCCGTTAGCATCAATGTCATACGCCACTACAATACGGGCATCCACATAGTAGTTTCGCGCTGCCGCGGCTCTCGGATATTCCGCTGATGGAGTTTTCGTGATTTGGGCTTCAACAATAACATCTTTGGGCGCCGGAGCCGGCGTCAAGACAGCCGGAGTTGAAATCACCGGGAATGTCTCAGGTGCCGTTATCACAGGCGCTGTTGCTTCTTGTGTTATCACGGGCGTTTGCGGCGTAACATATGTGTCTGCGGATATATCTCCAGATATGTTTGGGGCCGACAAAGGCGATGTCGTCACAGCTTGGGTGGGAACGGCCTGAACACTGTCAAAATCTAACGTTATGTCCTTAAAGTTTTCTTGAGAGTCTAGTTGAGAACTTTCTGGGGTAATGCTCTGTGAAGCAAACGTATATTTTTGCTCTGTCTCATGGCGATATTCTGCATTTTTAAGGTTTGTAAGAAAATTACCGGAAATTTTGCCATCTTGCGGTAAATTATTCACAGATTGAAATACTGTTATCGCCTCGCGCGTTTCAGTTGTTTGCAAACCGTTAAGCGGACCATTATAAAAGCCTATTGCCTTTAACTGTGTTTGAACACGCGTTGTCAGCTCAGGATAATTAGCGGGCTCCAAAGTCTTTGCAACTATCGGCTTTTGAATCGCTGCTTTTTTAACAAGCTGTTCTTTGACAACCGCTTTTTTGACAGCCTCTTGTTTAACCGGCGTTTCAACGCGTGCCGCTTTAGGTGTCTCCTTGATTGCTACATCTTGGATTGCTGCATTTTTCAGAGCAAATCCAGTGTGGGTCAAATTCGAAATTTGAAATTCCGGAATGTCAAGGGAGGAGAGATCAGTCGTTACTGCAGCAGAGGATATATCTTTGACTAAAACCTCACTTCTTTCGATAATTTCAGGTGTTACCGGCTCTATTACGGCCTCTAGAGAGGCTGGAGGCGTTACGGTTGGAACAGGTGTGTTAACGGCTAGCTTTGACTTTTGCGGTAATGTTTTAACTGTCAAAACCTTGGGCTGCTGCGCTTGGAACATAAAATATCCCCCGCCTAAAATTGCAGCCCCGCCCAAAAGAGCCCCTAATGTCCATAACTTGGTTTTACGGCGGTTTGTCGAAGTTATATCGGCTTGAACATGATCTTGAATAACTGGCGCGTCTAAAGCCTGACTATCCTCTATGCCTTCATCTTCTGTATCGACGTCTAAAACGAGTGAAACACCCTCTTGGATATCTTCATCGACATGTAAATCCTCTGCTGAAATTGTATCCTGCGGGCCTTCATCGGAAAGAGGACTGTCCAAAATAGGATCATCTATGTCGATACTAAGCTGCGGGTCTTTTTCACGCAAAAAGCTTCGTCTGACACGGCCAAAGACGGATTTAGTCTCGTTTTTATTGGATTCATGTTCATAGGATGTATGCTCAAGAACCTCTGACATCTCATAATTTGATGATAAAAGTTCAGATTCTAACTCAACATCATCAACAGTTGCTGGATCACCTCCAGCTTCTAAATGAGCTATTGCTTTATAATGAGCGGCCTGACGAGCTTGAGTATCCTCAATCGCCTGACGTGTCGCTTCTATTTCCAGACGATTGGTCTGTAAGTTATTGAATAAGTTTTCTTTTTCTTGATTTAACGTCTCTATCCCAAAGGTGTTTTCAGACAATTCTGCATGAGCTGAATCCAATTTGGTTTGAGATTTTTCGGACTTGACAATTGTCTCATTGACAAGACGGGTTTGGGCATCCAAATCTTCATTAAGCGCATCTATTTGTTCCGATATGTCTTGGGTGTCAGCTTTAACAGACTCGCATAATTTACGTTTTTCCTCAGCTCTTGCGACGGCCATTTCAGCTTCTTTTTGCGCAGTCAGATAATCAGCTTCAGTCTGTTCTAATTGTGTTGTCAATGAAGAATGGTCGACATCCAGATTCTCAACTTTTGACTGTAAATTACTCAGCTTCAAACTATATTGCTCAAGCTTAGAGGCAATTTTTTCATGAGCTTTCTGTGATTTTTCGACACGCGCCCCGGCCCTCTCAAACATCTCTGTCAGCTCAGCCTCCAGCACAGCATGATCAGATTGGCGGTGCGTAAAGCCTTCTGCATCCGCTTCTAATAAATTTAACCGCTCGCTTAGGCGCGTTTCTTCATTTTGGCTTATATCTAACGCATTTTCAAAACGTTCTAAAGCAGCCTTTCTTTCTGCAGCGATCTTAGCTTCCGCTTCGCGTTTTCTTGCTTCTTCAATGCGGCGTTTTTCTTCGGCAATGCGTGCTTCTTCGACTTTGCGTTCTTCTTCAACCCTGCGTAATTCATCTTGTTTTAGGCGTTCTGCTTCTTCGAAAGCTTTGGCAGCTCGTTCCATTTCGGCGATACGTTCGGCTTCCATTTTCAAGGCCGCTTCGGCTTCACGCGCAGCCTCTAAAGCTTTACGTTGAGCTTCTTCTTTGGCCGCTGTGGCCGCTTCCATTTTAGCTTTATAATTTTCAGCGGCGCGCTCAGCATCATCCGCGCGTTTCTGAGCCTCTGATTTGATCTCTAATGTAGGTTCATTTTTCACACCCTTGAAACGGGCAAATAAGCCGCTTGTCAGGCTAGCTGCGCTCGGTTTATTCTCTTCAATCGAGCGGTTTTCAAAACTGGAAGCTTCCCATGTGATACTTTGAGTTAAATCCAGTTCGGAACATTTCAAAACAAGCTTGTCACCTTGGTTGAGGCTCAAAGCAAATTCAGCAGGGATTTCAACTTCCGTCTTTTCACCAATTGAGCGGCAGTCCAAAAGCGTTATTTTTTGCTGGCTCGTCCAACCCACAGGCGAGAGCCATTCATTCTCATTGCGGCATAAGCTCACCAATAATTGGCCCGACTCACAGGCTTGGTCTATCACCAACACACTTGCTAGATTAACATCGCCTATATTTGATCCCTGCAAACCCATTCTACTCTCCCATTATATATATGGGGCTCAAGAAGACAGAGACCTACAGGCGAAGCAAGGGGCAGACGGGGCAACTGTGGATAAGGTCGTCACTCGTCCACATATATTTTGTCAAATTATAAAAAACTCACCTCTGAAGGGTCAGAGGTAAAAACAAATCACCTTAACTGTGTATCGGTTAAATTATGAATTGTAACCCTAAGATGCAGGTCTGCACTCTGATAATTGCCCGCCAATGCGGATAGGCTCCGCGCGTAGGGCCAAACCTGTCTTATTATCGATTTCAACAAAGATACCGCAGAGAGTACCGTCTCCAGCGGCGGGCGTAAAACGGCCTTGGCGCATCCGCGTTGTAAAACGGTTTAATGGCTCTTCTTTATCCATCCCGATGACCGAATTATAATCCCCGCACATACCTGCATCCGTCTGGTAGGCGGTGCCGCCCGGCCAAATACGGGTATCGGAGGTCGGGACATGTTGATGTGTTCCGACAACAAGACTGGCGCGGCCATCACAAAACACGCCCATGGCTTGTTTTTCCGAGGTTGCCTCGGCGTGAACATCAACAATAACTGCGTCGGCGACATCTCCCAAGGGGGCAGAGGATAATTCTCGCTCTACCGCTTGGAAAGGATCATCAAGCGCGTCCATAAACACGCGGCCTAAGACATTAATCACGAGCAAGCTAAATCCGCCAACCTCATATAGCCCCGCTCCGCGTCCCGGAACGGTATTGGGTGGATAGTTACAAGGCCGCAAGAGACGGGTTTCATTTTCGATCACGGTGATACCTTGCGGGTTATCAAAGCTATGATTGCCCAGCGTGAGCACATCAGCCCCCGCCTCATAAAGTTCATCCGCAGTTGCCCGCGTAATGCCAAAGCCGCCTGCGGCGTTTTCAGCATTTATAACCACTGCATCAAGGCCCAAATCTTTGCGCAGACGCGGAAGATGGCTTGTTACAGCCTTACGCCCGGCTCGCCCGACAACATCCCCAAAAAATGCTAATTTCATTCAAAAACCTTGAAATAATTTTCCGTTAATATGCCGTCCAATCTTTGATCATGCTCATCGGTGGGTAGCGTCGCCGCTTCTTGCGCAGCATAGGCTACGCCGCAAGCAAAAACATCTTGCTTTGCTTTAAGCGCCGCTAATGTGCGGTCATAAAACCCACCGCCATAACCCAAACGCTCGCCATGTTGCGTAAAGGCCAAGAGCGGTACCAAGATAACAGATGGAAACATCTCTGGCTGCTCAGGAAAGGGTTCGCGCGTATTATAGGGGCCGGCTTTAAGACGGTGTGTGGGTTTCCAACGGCGAAAAGTCAGCGGATAACCTTTGCGCGGTGTCGTCGGCAAGGCAAGTCCGTGACCTGCCTGATGGCACGCCCCAAGTAAGAGACGAATATCCAGTTCCCCCGAAAGCGGCCAGTATCCGCCAATAGTCGCGCCTTTGAACTTGAGCGCAGGGAAATGGTTTAGAAGCGCGATCTCGCCTTCAGGATGATGCGCCTTTACCCGTTCTTGCTTTGCCTGAAGCCGCGCACGCGTTTTTTGAAGTTTTATATTCATAATTGTCAATGCAGGTTGCGCAAATACAAAGTGACGGTTCCACTTGGTCCGTGGAGGCTTAAGAATCCAACATGAACCAGAAGTTCAAGTGGGTGTCGGAATTAAACAGACCACGATCTGCACAGAGCCAACTCCCGAAGGATATTTTAAGGTCCGGTGGATTAGTGCCGCTCACGAAACCCGCAGAAACCGTCTTGGGCAATGTGGGGTTTATAAGAAGCAGGTGCAAGCTCTTATCTGTAAACTTATTTTTAACTTACCCTAAAATTACTCAGCCCCGCCAGAGAGTTTTTGCGCCAAACGCTCAATCCGTTCAGCCGCGCTCAGTAAGCTATCTGTTGCTGTGGACTCGGATCTTGTCGCCGCTTTGAGCGCGGCGCTACTTTCTTTACGTAAATCAACAACTCGCTTATCGACTTCGGTATCGACGGATTTGTTCATTTCTTCCAGCTCATCGAGCATCGTAATACCCGCCATGACCATAAGACGCAGATCGCCAATCTGTCCGAATTGATTAGCCATATTATTAACGCGGTCATCCAGTTTTTGACCTAAGCGCATGAGGCGCTCTTCCTCACCATCATCACAGCCTAAGGCATATTTACGGCCATTAATGTTTATACTGACTTTTGCCATGGGTTAGTCCTCTCCCAAAGCTTCGCGGACTTGTCGAATAACACGATCAAGCTCCGCAGATGTATCATCGGCGAGTCTATTAAATTCTTTCTCGCGGGCTTCAAATCCCTCTGTTTGAGCCTTGGCCTCATCAAGCTGTTCGGCTAGCGCGGCTCTATCCTCATCAAGGGTCTTGGCTTCATTAACACGCGTCTCTAAATCGCTCACACGGGCCAATAATGGGTCCAAGGCACCTTCCAAAGACCGTAACGCTTTTTGCAAGCGATCAGCGGCCGTTTTCATGTCAGCGCTGTCATTCATTCATAACCCCGAATCTTGCTGTGCAGCCCTAGAATGGCCCAGCATTAATTGTTTTGCAACAAGAGTATAGTAGGCTTGACTTGAATAAAACACCGCGCCATGGCGGCACGGAATTTACTATCACAATATACCCGAGGGTACGGAGACATACATGACTATTCGTATTGGCATTAATGGTTTTGGTCGTATCGGCCGCCTTGTAGCTCGCGCTATCGCAGAATATGATATCAAAGACATCGAGCTGGTCGCTATAAATTCTCCGGGAAAAGCCGAGACGTCTGCTCATTTGCTCAGATATGATTCCGTCCATGGCCGTTTTAATGCAGAGGTTAAAGAAGGCGACGGCTTCATTGATTTTGGCCGCGGGAAAGTCCGTATGAGCCATGAACGTGACCCAGCTAAAATCGCTTGGGGCGATCTCGATGTCGATGTCGTAATGGAATGCACAGGCATTTTTCGTAGCAAAGAACGCGTACAGCCCCATTTCGATGCCGGCGCGAAAGCTGTCCTGATATCAGCCCCCGGAGAGGGCGTTGATAACACCATTGTTTATGGCGTTAATCATGACAAGCTCAGAAAAACAGATACTGTGGTATCCTGCGCCTCATGTACGACGAACTGCCTCGCCCCTGTTGCCAAAGTTATAATGAAAGCTGTCGGTATCCGCCGAGGGTTTATGACTACCGTCCATAGCTATACTCAAGATCAGCGTATTCTGGATAATTCCCATAAAGACCTTTACCGCGCGCGCGCCGCCGGACTGAATATGATCCCGACCAGCACAGGCGCAGCCAAAGCTGTCGGCCTTGTTATCCCCGAATTATCAGGCTTACTCTCAGGATCTGCTGTGCGCGTTCCTACGGCCAATGTGTCTATGGTTGACCTCGCCTTTCAACCCGAATTTAAAACAACCGCAGAAGACCTGAACGCAGCCATGGCTCAAGCCGCCAATGGACCGATGAAAGGCGTTTTGCGCTATAGCACAGAAGCGCTCGTCAGCTCAGATCTTAATCATGATCCGCACTCAGCTATTTTCGCGGCCCCCCTGACTAAGGTGATTGATGGTCATCTTGTTAAGATCATCGCTTGGTATGATAATGAATGGGGCTTTGCCAATCGTATGATAGATGTCGCCCGCGCGATGACCCATAAAATTGGAGCCTAAATCATGGATTTTCACCGTCTTGAAGAGGTCACAAAAAAGAAAAATGCGCTGAAAGGTAAAGCTGCATTAGTCAGAGTTGATTTCAACGTCCCCCGCAATAAAGACGGCTCAATTTCAGATGATACGCGGCTGCAATCTGCGGTTCCGACAATCAAAGCTTTGCAAAAAGCCGGAGCTAAGGTCGTGCTGCTATCTCATTATGGCCGTCCCAAAGGAAAGCCAGACCCAAAGATGTCGCTCAGCTTTATCGTCCCCGCCCTTGTTGAAGCCTTAGATGATGAAGTCAGCTTTAGCGAAAAACTCTCAGAACCTCTTATTGCAACGATGGAACCCGGTGAGGTCATGCTCATCGAAAATACCCGCTTTACAGATATGGAAACTAAAGGCGATCGCAAAATGGCCGAATATCTGGCCAAACATGCGGATATTTTTGTTATGGACGCCTTTTCTGCCGCCCACCGCAATCATGCCTCCAGCGCAGTTGTCGGCGAAATTCTGCCCGCATATGCCGGGCTCTCCATGGAACGCGAGCTTGATCATATCTCGCAAGTCTTGGACAATCCCAAATCGCCTGTGATGGGCGTCGTCGGCGGCGCTAAAGTCTCCACGAAAATTGACCTGCTCAAAAGCCTTGTCTCCAAGTTGGATATTCTCGCGATCGGCGGAGGTATGGCCAATACATTTTTATTTGCTCAAGGGCATAATATCGCAGCCTCTTTATGCGAAAAAGATCTAAAAGACACAGCACTAGACATCATAAAAGCCGCGAAAAAAGCCAAATGTAAAATCCTACTGCCAATTGATGTTGTAACGGCCAAAGAACTTGCCGCCAATGCCAAGCATAAACAATGCGGCCTTGATGACGTCAAAGGCAAAGATATGATTTTGGATTGCGGCACAGATACTGTCGAAGCCCTGATGGACGCCATGGACTCTGCCAAGACCTTGATTTGGAATGGGCCTTTAGGCGCATTTGAAATGACGCCGTTTGATACATCCACCGTCGAGGCAGCTAAATATGCCGCCAAGCTTACAAAGACCGGTAAACTCATTTCTGTCGCAGGCGGCGGCGACACAGTTGCCGCCCTCAAGCATGCGGGCGCCGCTGATGATTTCACATTTGTAAGCACCGCTGGCGGCGCTTTTCTTGAATGGATGGAGGGCAAAGCCCTACCCGGCGTAGAAATTTTAAAAAAGTAATTTAAAAAACGAGGACACACTCATGGACATTCAAGCCCTCAATGACATAGCGGTCAAGATGGTCACCCCCGGACAAGGTATACTTGCAGCGGACGAATCTACCGGGACAATCGGCAAGCGCTTTGCCTCTATCAAAACGGAAAGCACATTTGAAAAGCGCCGCGATTGGCGTGAAATGTTATTCCGGACAGACAAAGCTATGCGCGATCACATTTCAGGGGTTATTCTCTATGATGAGACTATCCGCCAAGAGGCCAAGGACGGAACAAGCCTTGTTGACCTTATAAAAGCCAATGACGCCATTCCCGGTATTAAAGTCGATATGGGAGCTAAGCCTCTAGCCGGACGTCCCGGTGAAACAATCACCGAGGGCCTGGATGGCTTGCGTGATCGATTGGCCGAATATTATAAATTAGGAGCCCGTTTTGCGAAATGGCGCGCTGTTATCGAAATTTCACACCCCGATCAATATGTTGGTATGACACCCTCTGACGGCGCGATCAAAGCCAATAATCACGCTCTTGCGCGCTACGCAACGCTTTGCCAAGAAGCGGGTATCGTCCCCATTGTTGAACCTGAAGTCCTTATGGGCGGTCATCACAATGTTGCGCGCTGCCACGAAGTCACTGAACGCGTCCTCAATTCACTCTTTACAGAGCTATATGAGCAGGGCGTGAAACTCGAAGGCACGATCTTAAAACCAAATATGGTGGTCGCAGGCCTTAGATGCTCCATTCAGCCAAGTATTGAAGAAGTGGCAGAGAGAACCATTAAAGTTCTCAAAGATACCGTTCCAGCTGCGATACCCGGAATCGCCTTTCTCTCTGGCGGACAAAGCAATGAAATTGCCACCGAACATCTGAACATGATGAATAAGATTGGCGGCTTTCCCTGGAACCTGACTTATTCTTATGGCCGCGCTCTTCAACAATCCGCCCTCTTTGCCTGGAAAGGGAAAGATAGTAATTACGATGCGGCACAAGCGGCTTTTAATCACCGAGCTAAAATGAACGGGCTAGCAAGCCTTGGTACATGGAGCGCGAAACTAGACGCAGCTTCAAACGCCTAATCACTCTTCCCAAAAAAACTACCCTCCCTCGGTTTTCACCGAGAGAGGGACGTCGATCATAAAGCTCTTGGTAGACCCCAATTGGGGGAGGGTATCCACCTACTTTACGCTCGCTCTTATGACGCCCAAATTTTCCCCTTAGGGAAGGAGAGACCTGTGCGCGAACTTGATCATATTTTCGGTATCTATAAAGCTTGAATAGCTACTGAGATCCTTCAATAGGTCCTTTTTCAAAATATCTTCGAGGGATGCGCCCTTCGATATCTCCAATTGTACACGATTTTGAATATCTTTCAATATGTCCTGTGTTTTTCTTAAATCAGCCTTTACAGCCAAAGGCCCATGACCGGGAATAATTGTAGTTTCATCGTTAATAAGTGACAAAGCCAGTTCATGGGCTGCAATCATGCCCTGTAAGCTCCCCCCGCCATCAATATCTATATAAGGGAACATTCCATTGAAGAAATTATCTCCCATATGCAGAAGGTTAGCTTCCTTGAAATAGATAATACTATCACCATCCGTGTGGGCCTTAGGTGTATGGATGGCCGTAACGGTCTGCCCATTAAAATGAAGTGTCGCTTTGTCTGAAAATGTCAATGTAGGCCAAAGGGAGGGATCTGTGGCTTCGATAGTTTGGCCAAAAGCTTTGTTTTCAAATGTCATGCCCATACGTTTACGAACGTTCTCATGGGCCATAATCGTCGCCCCTACGGCCTTCATTTGAGCATTAGCCCCGCTGTGATCTCCGTGATAATGTGTATTGATAACATAGCGAATAGGTTGATCCGTTATGCCTTTTATCTGGCCAATAATCTGATCAGCAAAGCGAGCAAATTTATCGTCAATAACGAACACGCCATCGTCCCCGACACTAACCCCAATATTTCCGCCCGGGCCGAGCAGCATATACATTCCTTCACTTAGATTTTGTGTGGTGATGTCTTGTTTGGGCGTTTTCCCCTCATCAGCCCCCTTTTTAGCGGATGTCTTTTGGTCTGAAGTCGTTTGGGCCGAAGCGTCCATATCGCCCGCAACATTACCACAGGCCATAAGGGCAAAGGCGCAAGCGCCCGTCATAATTTTTTTTAGCATATCTCTCTCCATGCTTATCAGGAAGCTTTGGAAAAGCTGGCTCCCGGGGGTAATACGCGGTCAGGATAGGCATGCCCATCAACCATTGCGCGAATATTAATCATCACTTTTTCACCCATTTCCTGCCGGCTCTCATAAGTCGCAGACCCAATATGAGGGGCAAGGATCACATTAGGTAAGTCCATCAAATCGGGATGCACTTTGGGTTCTTCTTCATAAACATCCAGCCCGGCTCCGCCTAGCTCCCCCCTTGATAAAGCTTTAGCCAAAGCCGCTTCGTCAATCACCTCTCCGCGGGATGTATTCACAATATAGCTACTGGCCGACATAAGCTTAAGACGATCATTATTGATCATGTGGTAAGTATCAGGCGTGCTTGGACAGTTAATCGAAAGAATATCGATAGCCGTTAACATCGCGTCAAGCTCAGGCCAGTAGGTCACATTTAGCTCTTCCTCAATCGTAACGGGCGCGCGGCGGCGATTATGATAATGAACATCCAAACCAAAAGCGTGAGCGCGGCGAGCCACAGCTTGCCCAATACGGCCCATACCAACGATACCCAATTTTTTACCTCGAACACGGTGACCCAGCATAAAGGTCGGAGACCATCCTTTAAAATGTCCGCCGCGCGTATGCCGGTCCCCTTCAACCAACCGGCGGGGCACCGCTAAAATTAGAGCCATCGTCAAATCTGCTGTATCTTCTGTTAAAACGCCGGGTGTATTTGTGACCATAATCCCGCGCGCATGAGCTGCGGCTACATCTATGTGATCGGTACCAGCCCCAAAATTTGCGATAAGCTTCAATCCTTTTGCCGCATTTATTACATCTGAATCTATAATATCCGTCACCGTTGGGACGAGCACCTCACAATTCGCAGCGGCATTTTTAAGCTCTGACTGACTCATAGGACTATCATCGCGACGTAATTGTGTTGAAAAAAGATCGTTCATTCGCGCTTCAATTTCAGGTGGGAGGCGGCGCGTAACGATCACGCGTGGTTTTGGATCTGATTTATCTACCATTGCCCTAATACACGCTTTTTATCGGGATTTAGCAAGACTAAAGCCTGTAATTATGCGCAAATATTTACCTTTATTTTATGCATTAGGTGCAAATTCGTACCAAGATGAAACACCTTAAACTCATAAGCTTAGCCGCATTATTTTCGTTTGGACATAGCGGTATTGCTGTGGCCCAAGATCAAATACGGCGCGTCGTCGAAGAAGTTCCGAGTTATGATAATATGTACCGCGTGTCCGCGACTAAGACACCTTCGGGCTTTCCTGTTCCGCGTTACGTTAGCCTCAAAGTCGGCAAGGTCAATGGCCGCAAAGGCCCATCACGCCAACATCCCATTGCATGGCAATATCGTAAAAAAGGCCTTCCGCTTATTGTCATTGCCGAAACAGATATGTGGCGCAAAGTTCGTGATATCCATGGCGATGAGAGCTGGATACATAAACCAGCTCTCTCAGGTGAACGTCGGGTTATGCTTATACAGGACACCTATCTTCATCACAAACCGCGTGAGAATGCCCGTATCAGAGCCAATGCAGAACACGGCACCTTAATGACTCTCATCGAGTGCAATAGTAAACAGTGGTGCTTAGTTCAATCAGATAACGGCTATAAAGGCTGGGCCCCTAATCATGTACTCTGGGGCGCAAAAAAGCTTTACTAAGCGGTATTCAAAACCCGCCCAGCAACCGCGTCAAGCTTGGCTAATAATTTTGGATCTCTTTTTTCAGGGGCCGTAATCAAAGCTACATCAAGATTGGTCTCTATACCCTGTGCTCCATTAACACGAGAACCTTCGGTCTTAAGAATTTTAACCATTTCTTTGACTGTGTTGCTGGCTTTGCTGGCATTTTCCATCAAGACCGCAATAACCGCCGCAACATCAACATTACCATGACCTTCATGCCAACAGTCATAATCCGTGACCATAGCGACAGTCGCATAGGGCAGCTCCGCTTCTCTGGCGAGTTTGGCTTCCGGCATATTTGTCATGCCTATAACGTCACAACCCCAGCTACGATACATATGGCTTTCGGCCTTGGTTGAAAATTGAGGACCTTCCATCGCCAGATACGTGCCGCCACGATGAACATTGGCTCCGGCTGATCTTGCGGCCTTAGCTGCAAATCCAGCTAACCTTTCGCAGACAGGGTCAGCCACAGAGACATGGGCCACCATGCCTTTCCCAAAAAAGCTTTTCTCGCGCTTAAAGGTGCGGTCAATAAATTGATCTATGACGACAAAATCGCCCGGCGGATATTGCTCTTTCAAAGACCCAACTGCGGAAAGGGATAAAATATCTGTACACCCAGCCCGTTTCATTGCGTCAATATTAGCCCGGTAATTCACATCAGACGGCGTTAGAGGATGTCCCCGTCCATGACGCGGTAAAAAACGAAGTTTAATCCCCTCCATCTCTGCAAATAAAATATCATCCGACGGCAAACCCCAAGGCGTATCTATAGAAATCCATTCGGGGTTTTCCAGCCCGTCAATCTCGTAAAGACCAGAGCCGCCGATAATCCCTAAAACCCAATCCGACATAATCACCTCATTTGTTTCATCATACAAAAAAACCGCCACACTAAAAGTGAGCGGTTTTAAATTTATTGTGAGCTAGTCTATTTTACGCGCTCAATTATGTCGCCCTAATGCTCAACATCTTTCCAGACACGCTTATAGGAAAACCAGAGTAAAATCGCGAGAATAGATAGATAGATCATCGTCATAAGACCTGCGCTCTTACGCTGTTCCATCTTTGGATCAGCAGACCACGCTAAGAACTCTGTCACATCCGCAGCCATTTGCTTAACCGTAGCCGGAGTGCCGTCAGCATATTCAACTAACTCATCAGAGAGCGGAGCTGCCATGGCAATCAAACCACCATCAAAGGCAGGGTTATAATGTTGACCTGCGCCTAACTCGACATCATCGGGCTTATGTTCGTCATAGGCAATCAAAAGATTGTAAATATAATCGGCTCCGCCGCCGCGTGCCGCGACGATAACAGATAGATCTGGCGGAAGACTACCACCATTACTCGCCTGCGCGGCAGCGTTATTCGGGTATATGGGCGGAAAATTATCCGCAGGAATACCCGGTCGATCTATGACATCGCCTGTTTCGCCGTCAACGTCTTCGATAGTCCAATCCGCTGCAAAGTTCTTCACCAGAGGGTTATCATTCGGGTTGGGATATTTTTTATTATAAAACGGCGCACCTTTATCACCCAAGTGGCGGAAAGATAAATGCTTAAGCTGATGACAAGATGCGCAAACCTCGCGGTAAACCTGATATCCACGCTGCATCGCGGCACCATCATAAGTCCCGAAAGCCCCATTAAAATGCCAGTGCTTATGCTCCATCTTATAATTGCTGTTTCCCCCGCCCGCTGCATAGGCCAAGGTGGACACGGCCGCAATGAGAGTGGTTGCACCTACAAAAAGGACAGTTTTCATTTTAAATGCCATCATGCTCTCCTATTCCGCCGGAGCGTGGGCTTTATCGCCCAAGACAGCTTTGGTAATCGATTCCGGCCTATCGAGTGGTTTTTCAACCAATCCCAAAATGGGTAGGATAATCAAGAAATAGGCAAAATAGTAAAATGTTGCGATCCGGGAGAGCCAGGTAAAGTTCAAGCCCATGGCCTTGACTTCCCCATTGACGATCTTCTCGCCAACTGTGAACACCATATCATCGGGCGTTTCTTTCCCGCACCATCCAAGGATGAAACAGAAGAACACGAAAATCCAGAAGAACCATTTTGCCACGGGGCGGAACCGGGTAGAACGTACTTTTGATGTGTCCAACCATGGCAGAACGAAAAGCACAACGATGGCGCCAAGCATGAGAAGGATACCCATCAACTTATCTGGAACAGCCCGCAAGATCGCATAGAACGGCAAGAAATACCATTCAGGAACAATATGGGGCGGCGTTTTAAGCGCGTCCGCTTGGATATAATTATCCGCATGACCCAATGCATCGGGCTGATAAAAGACGAAGAACGCAAAGATGAGCATAAAGATCACCATCGCAAAGCCGTCTTTGACCGTATAATAAGGATGGAAACTTAGCGTATCTTTCTTTGTTTTTTCGGTAATTCCAATAGGGTTATTTTGACCGACATGATGCAGAGCCCATAAATGAAGCCCGACAAGGCCAGCGATAACGAATGGCAGAAGGTAATGCAGCGCAAAAAACCGGTTCAGCGTGGCATTATCCACGGCATAACCGCCCAACAGCCATTGCTGCAAGCTCTCCCCAACTACTGGAACGGCCCCAAAGAAGCCTGTAATCACAGTCGCGCCCCAAAAGGACATCTGTCCCCAAGGCAGCGTATAGCCTAAAAAGCCTGTCGCCATCATAATAAGGTAAATCAGACAGCCAATAATCCAGAGAACTTCGCGAGGCGCTTTATAGGAGCCATAATAAAGCCCTCTAAACATATGCACATAGACAGCAAGGAAGAACATTGAGGCGCCAACAGCATGCATCGGCTGTAATAGCCACCCAAAAGGCACGTCCCGGCGAATACGCTGAACGGAGTCAAAGGCCATATCCACATGCGGGACATAATGCATGGCCAGTATAATGCCGGTAATAATTTGAGAGGCGAGGCACATCGTCAAAATGCCGCCGAATGTGTACCAGTAATTGAGGTTACGCGGTGACGGATAGGTCATGAAGTCCGCACCCATACGGACAATCGGTAGACGCTGGTCCATCCACTTCGTTGCGGCGTATTTCGGTTCGTAAGTTGAAGGATGTCCTGACATAACTAACCGACCTTAATCACGTTTTCAGAAATATACTGATATTGGGGAATTTCCATATTCTTGGGCGCAGGGCCTTTGCGAATACGGCCTGATGTATCGTAATGCGAGCCGTGGCATGGACAATACCAGCCATCAAAATCGCCCTGTTCGCCCACTGGAATACAGCCAAAATGCGTACAAACACCGACCATCACAAGAAATTCAGGGCGCAGCTTACCATTTACATCCGGTATCAACCGCTCTTTATCTTCTTGGGGGTCCGGACAGCCTGAGATATCAGTATTTTCGGCGATAGAAATTTCCTTAGCCGTTCTGTGACGGACAAAAACAGGCTTACCACGCCATAAGACTTTGAGCTGCTGACCTTCGGCTATTTTGGAAACATCAATTTCAACGGAGCCTGCCGCAAGCGTATCAGCAGCCTTTCCCATCTGGGCTACTAAAGGCCACGCCAGAGACGCCGCACCCGCTGCCGCAACAGCTCCCGTCGCGATATAAATAAAATCACGCTTACCTTCGTCAATGGTCTCGCCATGTGCATCATTATGTAGAGTGTCGGACATAGCCAAGTCTCTCTTTAGAATAAGTCTTATTGTCTTGGTGGCGTTCTATATATATGTGGTAAAAATTTCCACCGTTTATTCGCGGCAGAACGCCGCAATGCGGCAATAATGACGTATAGAGCTTCACCATGAAAATCATTCTTTTTCAGCCGGATATAGCAGGTAATCTGGGGGCTGTTATGCGCTCTAGCGCCTGTTTTGATATAGAGCTTGAAATCATCGAGCCTTGCGGTTTCCCCCTCACCGCCAAAGCTTTGCGCCGAACAGCCATGGATTACGGTGCGCCTGAAACTTTAATCCGCCATAAAAGTTGGGACATTTATCAGCAAAAACTCGAATCAGGACGATTAGTGTTATTCACCACAAAAGGGGCTACGCTGTTAAATCAGTTTGAGTTTCGGCAAAATGATCGCTTGCTCTTTGGTCGTGAAAGCGCAGGCGTGCCGATAGAAGTTCACACTAGCGCCGATGCACGGGTTGTCATTCCTATCATGACAGGCGCACGAAGTTTAAACCTTGCAACATCGGTGGCTATCGCGGCCTATGAAGCCTTACGGCAAACAGATGGATTGCCCTCTTAAGCCTAACCTTGCAGTCTTTGGCGAGCAGTCTCATTCTCTTGACTGATTTTGACTTGATAGCTGCCTGAGCCAACCCATAGAAGAGAGTTGATGGCAGGAAGCCTTAAATTTTTATTTGGCGGCTATATGTTTTCGTTTATGAGCCTTTCGCATGTTCACTAACAAAAAAGAAAAAGCAGCCGCTTGGTTCAAAACCATACGTGATGAGATTTGCGCAGAATTTGAAACCTTAGAACGCGAGGCTCCAGAGAGCTTATATCCCGGTGAACCCGGACGCTTTGAATTTGAAGACTGGCAGCGCAAGGTTGAGAATGGAGGGGGCGGCACAGGCGGCATGCTACGGGGGCGGCTCTTTGAAAAATGCGGCGTGCATATCTCGGTTGTCAAAGGCGAATTTGAAGGCGAGATGCGGGAAAAAACACCCGGTGCCAAAGACGATCCTCGCTTTTGGGCAGCTGGCGTGTCTTTAATTGCCCATCACCATAATCCCCATGTGCCATCCGTGCATATGAACACCCGCTATATTGTTACGACACAAGACTGGTTTGGTGGCGGGGCAGACTTAACCCCGACTCAAGCTAAAGACCGAACACAGTCATCGGCTGACGCCATAGCTTTTCATAAAGGCATGAAGGCCGTGTGCGACGCCCATGACGTCGCCGATTATCCAAAGTTTAAAAAATGGTGTGATGATTACTTCCACCTCCATCACCGCGATGAACCCCGTGGGGTTGGTGGCATTTTTTATGATCGTTTTAATAGTGGAGGCCCCAAAACAGATTCATGGGACGCTGATTTTGCCTTTACGCAAGATGTCGGTCGGTATTTTCTAAAAACCTATACCGGAATTGTCAGAAGCCGCATGCATCAGCCATGGACAGAAACTGACCGCGAAGAACAGCTTATTCAGCGTGGCCGCTATGTTGAGTTTAATCTGCTGTGGGATCGTGGTACAACATTTGGCCTGAAAACAGGCGGAAATATAAAGACGATTTTAAGCTCCATGCCGCCTGTCGTAAAATGGCCTTAAACTATCACACCGCATTGTGATGACCCAATATTAGGCAATTACCGCACTTTATGATATGAAGCCCTCATGACGTCTTTTCTGAAAGTTACGCTTGCTAGCGCTTTAATGGGCTTGACTATACCTGCCTCGGCTCAAATTCTGGTCATAGGCACAGGCGCCGCCTTTGAATGTTATAATAAGACAAAGTTGGGCGATAAGGGACGCGCCAGCACAATACGTCTCTGTGAGGACGCCTTATCAAAACATGATCTCAGCTTCAAAGACAGAACCTCCACTCATGTTAATGTTGGGGTCTTATATATGCGCCGTAATGACAATGAAAATGCACAACGGCATTATAAAAAGGCGATAGAACTACGTCCGTCTATGGCTGAAATTTATATCAATTACGGTGCAAGTCTTATCCATGTTGGCGATTATGACGGCGCGGTTGAAGCGATTAACACCGCCATTGATCTGAAGACCGAAAAAATGCCTGAAGCGCTTTATAATCGCGCTATAGCTTATAACCGCCTTAATAACTATAAAGGCGCGTATAATGACCTTAAACAAGCGCTCGTTTTGAAACCGGAATGGACAGCTGCGCTGAAGGCGCTTGAAAGTTACACTGTCACGAAACAATCCAAGTCAAATTAGGCCAATCCTCAATTTTGAGGTGACATACAGCTTGAGTTTATAAGTTCATCCTTTATCAAGTGCCTTTAAATCGATCTAGGTTCTATCGCATGATAAAAATACAATCTTCTTATGATTATGATGATCTGATCATTAGTGGTGAGAAAAGTCTATTTGGACCCGGTAACGCCAAATTACCCTTGCCGCCAATGCTCATGCTGGACAGGATTGTAAATATTGCAGATACGGGCGGTGAGTACGACAAAGGGCACATTATTGCCGAGCTTGATATTAAGCCGGATCTTTGGTTTTTTGATTGCCATTTTAAAGGCGACCCCGTCATGCCCGGATGTTTAGGTCTGGACGCCATGTGGCAGTTAGTCGGATTTTGGCTAGGATGGTCAGGCTCCCCGGGGCGCGGACGCGCGCTAGGCGTAGGCGAAGTCAAATTTAAAGGCCAAGTCATGCAAAATATAAAAAAAGTACGTTACGAAATTGACTTAAAACGCGTTATCCGCCGCAGCCTCGTACTGGGCATTGCTGATGGCCGCATGTATGCCGATGATGAACTTATCTATCTGGCCAAAGATCTTAAAGTTGGCCTTTTTGTGCCAGAAAAAAACACTGAAGGAGTTGCATAATGCGCCGTGTCGTTATTACCGGAATTGGAATTGTTTCCTGCATTGGCAATAATCAGGACGAGGTTGCCGCCAGCCTAAAGACCGGAAAATGCGGTATTAAAAAAGATGAAAAAATGGCGGAGCTCGGCTTTCGTTCCCAAATTTCCGGACGCCCAACCTTGATTGCCAAAGAGCATGTGCCGAAACGCTCTATGCGCTTTATGGGCGATGCTTCGGGCTGGAGCGCTGTTGCCATGCAGCAAGCCATTGATGATTCCGGTCTGGAAGAGGCGCAAGTGTCTGATGAACGCACAGGTATTATTGCCGGGTCAGGCGGGCCGAGCGCGATCGAAATCGTTCGCGCGGCAGATATTACGCGCAAGAATAACTCGCCAAAGCGGATCGGGCCTTTCGCCGTTCCCAAAGCCATGTCGTCAACGGTTTCAGCGACGCTAGCAACGCATTTTAAAATAAAAGGCGTCAATTATTCCATCACCTCAGCCTGTACAACGTCATTGCATTGTATCGGCGCAGCCTGCGAGCAAATTCAATGGGGTAAGCAAGATGTTATGTTTGCGGGCGGGGGCGAAGAAATTGAATGGCCTTTATCCTCTCTCTTTGACGCTATGGGCGCCATGAGCAGCAAGTATAATGATACGCCCGAAACAGCCTCCCGCGCCTTTGACGCAACCCGTGACGGCTTTGTCATCGCAGGCGGGTCTGGCATGGTTGTGCTCGAAGACTATGAACACGCCAAAGCGCGCGGGGCGAAAATATATGCCGAAATTACGGGCTACGCCGCCACATCTGATGGCTATGACATGGTCGCGCCATCCGGCGAAGGCGCCGAGCGCGCTATGCGTATGGCCTTGGCAGATGCCAAAACACGCGGCATTGACAGCGTCGATTATATCAACCCGCATGCCACCTCCACGCCTGTCGGCGACGTGGCGGAAACCAACGCCATCCACCGCGTCTTTGGCGAAGACGGACCTTATATATCGGCCACTAAATGTCTGACCGGTCACAGCCTCGGCGCGGCGGGTGTTCAGGAAGCTATTTATAGCCTCATTATGATGGACCGCGGATTTGTGGCCCCGTCAATTAACATCACTGAACTTGATCCAGAGCTACCTAAAGTCAATATCGCTCAAACAATGGTCGAGACAAAGCTAAACGCCATCATGTCCAATAGCTTTGGCTTTGGCGGCACCAATGGCAGTGTGATCTTCTCTAAAACGTCCTAAAGGAACCTTAGACATGGCAGAACAGAATTTCCCTGAAGGAACATTAATGGCTGGCAAGCGCGGCTTGATTATGGGCGTAGCCAATAAAAACTCTATCGCTTGGGCTATTGCCCGCCAGCTCGCCGCCCAGGGCGCTGAACTTGCCTTCACCCATCAAGGGGATAAATTACTGCGCCGTGTTAAACCTCTGGCAGAAAGCGTCATGCCCAAAGGGTCAAATGCAGAACCTATCCTCTGTGATTGCGATGTCACCAATGACCAACAAATGGAAGCGACCTTCCACCGCCTAAAAGAAGAATGGGGCACAATTGACTTTCTTGTCCACGCCATTGCCTTTGCCGGTAAAGACCAATTGGCGGGCTCCTTCATCGAGAATACCACACGCGACGGATTTAAATCCGCTCTCGATATTTCAGCCTATAGCTTTGTTGATGCGGGCCGCCGCGCCGCAGAAATTATGAATGATGGCGGGGCGATGGTGACCCTGACCTATCTCGGCTCCGAACGCGTTATCCCGAATTACAACGTCATGGGCGTGGCCAAAGCCGCCCTCGAAGCCAGCACACGCTATATGGCCGCTGATCTTGGCCCGCGCCAAATCCGCGTTAACGCCATATCAGCCGGTCCGATTAAAACGCTGGCCGCCGCAGGTATCGGCTCTGGACGGCATATGTTCCGCTTCAACAAAGCGGCCAGCGCCATGCAGGATAATACTGACCCTATGGGCGTGGCGGGCGCAGCGCTTTATTTGCTTTCTGATTTAGGGCTATCTTGTACAGGCGAGACCCATCACGTTGATGGCGGCTTTCATGCTATTGGCATGCCGCAAGAAGGCCCTTTGAAAGAGAGCCTCGCTTAACGGCTTCTCACGCGTAATGAGCGAACATCCCGCAATCGAAATTTCAGGTCTGACCAAGACCTATGCTAAAACCAAAAAAGCCTCTGCCAAGACAGCGCTAAAAAATGTTGATCTTATTGTGCCGCGCGGCTCTATCTTTGGCCTATTAGGGCCTAACGGGGCGGGCAAATCAACGATGATTAATATCCTCGCCGGACTTGTAAATAAGTCCTCTGGCGCAGCTAAAATTTGCGGTTTTGATATTATGACCCAAACCCGCCAAGCCCGCTCCAGCATCGGGATTGTGCCGCAAGAAATAAGCATGGATGTGTTTTTTACGCCCTATCAAGCGCTCGAATTACAAGCCGGATATTACGGCGTGCCTAAATCCGAGCGTCGAAGTGAGGAAATTTTAGCCGCGCTTGGACTCTCCGATAAACGAGATGCTTATGTTCGTCAGCTCTCCGGCGGCATGAAACGTAGGCTCTTGGTCGCCAAGGCCTTGGTGCATAATCCGCCTGTTCTCATTCTCGACGAACCGACAGCGGGGGTGGATATTGAACTGCGACGCCAGCTTTGGGATTATGTGCAAGAGCTGCATAAGCGTGGAACAACGATTATACTGACGACGCATTATCTGGAAGAAGCCGAAGCGCTTTGTGATCAAATCGCGATTATTCATCACGGTGAAATTGTTGCCAATGAAAGCAAAACGGGCTTGCTCTCACGCCTTGATAAACGCACCCTTGTGATAACCCCGACGAAAGCCATCACAAAAATTCCCGCCAAGCTTTCAGCCTTGGACGTCAATATTACCTCAGACGGTCAATTAGCTATTCACTATAGAAGCGGGACAGATTCTATTTCCGGATTGCTTAATCAGGTCAAAGCGGCAGGGCTTTCTATAAGTGATCTACGAACAGAAGAACCTGATCTTGAGGATGTGTTTTTATCTCTGACCTATGCGAGCGATAAGCCGGAAACCGTCACATAAATTCAGCCAAAAAATTGAGACACGCGAAGTGACAGTTATCTATTATGAAAAGGGACAGAGATTCTATTAACCGCTTTCGCCCAAGTCGGCATTGACGCTCTCGTTGACGAAGCAACAGGTTATCAATACAGCCGTTCACGAAATGCCCTTCGCTTATTGCTAGATAGCTATATCGCAGAGGGGATGCGCAAATGGTTCAAGACGTTTCCTGACACATTCTTTGACCAACTGGACAAGCTCTATGACAATCAACCAACAACATCACAAAAGCGACCTCAATATTATGGTCACTTTATTAACCGCTATATCTACAAACCAATTGAACATGGCTACGTAAAAGAGGCGTTAGATAAGTTGAACATTACAGATGAAGGCAAACGCAAAGCCAGATTTCATCAATGGTTAAAAGATGATGGCAGGCAAGTTTTGAGCCGGCAACTAGGGCGAACCGAAATGCTTATGGAGCTTTGCGACGATATTGACGGGTTTAAAAAGGCAGCAAAGAAACAAAAAGATATTTCCGTAGCGCCCTATTTATTCGATGAAATGAACCAGATTATTGATTGAATCAGGTATTTAATTTGTTCTCGACGGCTTCAGCCATGACTAATACTGATTTGCTACAAAGATTTGGGCCTTTTTCGCTCATGTTTTTAGACCAACGGTGATTTTCAGCACGCTCTTTAGCCTTGTCTCCATGTGTTCCCTTTATGGCATCAAAAAGAAATTCTCTATTAGCTTTTTTTGTTATTACGCCTGAATGCCCATCTACATTGCCATTATAATAACCGAGGATTTTAAGGTTTTTTTGTCCAATCGTTTCAAGGGGTGGATCATATGGTGCGTTCCACTTAAAATAAGCCACAGTGAGGGATAGCGCACCAAATACCGCAGCGACAGCAAGCAAGTCCCTATTCCGGCCAGACATGAGAGCCTCAATCGGTGCTGGGTCGCTCAAAAGCAAGCATGAACTAAAAATTAGCATAATTATTGCATGAGTTGCCCCGCCTCCACCAAGCAATAAATAGCTAGAAGCTTGGACTTTAACGTTGTTCCTTCTCCTTAGAATATAATCTATGGCTGAAAATAGAAGGGCGACAATTATTGTCACCCAATAAATATTGTTGGCTAGCATCAACATAAAACCCGCCCCCGTTTATACTGATGTAGTTATATTATTCAGATACTCTATTTTTATTGTCCAACACATACGCGCACAAAGAAAGTATTACGCCGCCCAGGAGCGAAACAAACAAAGTTGACGATGCAGACTCTAACGGAACCTTGAAAGCTCCAAGCATAACTGCGGATATAGATGTTCCGCCAAAAAGAGCGCCCAATATGCTAGACATGTTTAAATCTCTATGTTTATTAAATATTAATGTGTTTATGACTTTTCTATTGACAGCATTTTTTAGCATAAACAACCTTGTAAAGACAGAATCTTTTGTTTAGAGCTTAAGGATTTTATTTGATTCCCGTGGAAATTGAGTAAGTATTCATGGTTAAGTTATGATTAATCTATAATATATTTGGCTAGCTATCTATATAGGTCCCTATGAAAATAGATGACCCAATCACATCATTGCAAGACTTGTTCATGCAATCCATCTCCCTTGAGTTACCCTAAATGCCATAGTATTTATGGATACACCTCAT
>CAZNWH010000022.1:0-27441 GCA_964576765.1 uncultured Hellea sp. | reverse complement strand
GGGCGCTCATAAAGGCCTCGACCTGCTGCTTATCTGTCGCCCATGACGTCACGAGACGCAGAACCGTGTGATCGGTGTCTGCTTTTTCCCAATGATAAAATTTAAAATTCTGTTCCAATTCTTTGATAAGAGTGTTCGGTAAAATTGGAAATATCTGATTGGTTTCGGTTTTGCTGGCGAGAGTGTGGCCATTTTCGATAATAGCTTTCGAGATTTTTTGCGCCAGATCATTGGCGTGCCTTGAGCCTTCAAAATAGAGGTCAGATTTAAACAACTCCTGAAATTGAAGACCTAAAAGTCTGCCTTTCGCTAAAAGCGCGCCGCGCTGTTTGATATGAAAGGCAAAGTCTTTGGCAAGGTCAGGGCGGTTTATAATAATGGCTTCGCCGATTAGAGCTCCCGCTTTGGTGCCGCCAAGCCAAAATATATCAGTCAAGGCAGCTATATCCTTAAGCGTGAGATCATTTTTAGGGGCGCTGAGCGCTGCGCTTAGACGAGCTCCATCCATTAACAAGAATAAGTCGTGTTGGTGGCAAGTTTTTGATAAGGCCTCAAGTTCGGTTTTTGTATAAAGGCGGCCCGTTTCAGTCGCGTTAGAGATATAGACGAGTTTAGGCTTTGCCATATGGGGAACGTGAGCATTGTCTCCCAAAGCGGTTTCAATATCTGCGGGTGTGAGCTTCCCGTCTTTGGAGAGAACAGTAATGATTTTATGACCCGTGGCTTCAATAGCGCCTGTTTCTCTTTGCACAATATGGCCAGTTTGAGCAGAGATGACAGCCTCATGAGGCCTAAGAGTGGAGGCTATAATAATGAGATTGGCCAGCGTACCGCCCGCAACGAAAAATATAGATGAGGATTTGTTGTATAAGTGTTTGTGTATGAGCGCTTTGGCATCAACCGAATACTCATCTGCGCCATAGGCGGTTTGTTGCTCTAAATTGGTTTGAGCCATAGCTTTCAATATGGCGGGATGACACCCTTCGCTATAATCATCCAAGAAGCTGTATTTCGACATGACTTATAACCTGCATATCGAGCGCTATTTGTCTAATTATAATGCAGACTAAAATGCCCCATTAGTAATATCTTGGTAGATAAGGTTTTCGTGGCTGTTTCCGTTACGGCGCGCGCGGTAAACCTGCATATTCTCCAGCACGCGCTGAACGTAATTGCGGGTCTCTGAGAAAGGGATGCTTTCTACCCAGTCAATAGGATCAATTTCGCCCGTGCGAGGATCTCCATATTTTCTGATCCATTGTTTTGATCTGTGCGGCCCGGCATTGTAAGATGTTGCGGCTAAAATATATGATCCATCAAATTGTTTTAAAAGATCATGTAAATGGTGCGCGCCGAGTTTAGCGCTATAATCATTATCTGAAGTCAGGCGTCCGACTGAGTATGGAATACGGTGCTTGCGGGCTGTCGCCTTGGCTGTGCTATTAATCATTTGCATCATGCCGTAAGCCTTAGCGCTACTGACGACATTACCTTCAAATTCACTTTCCTGACGCGCAATGGCATAGACAAAAGGGATATCAAATTTGGACGGTAATGATTCAATTTCTTCGACGAAGGGATATCCTGAATCTGTCAACATGGTTTGGAAACGAGACGCTTGTTTGGCTGCTCTGACTGATGGGCGCATGTAGCCATAGTCTTTTGAGAGTTGAGACAGAAGTGAGAGCTGGCGTTGATCAGTTAAAACATCATCTAAATGGAAAGCAAAGGTTGAAAAATACCGCTCCTCTCTGATTTCTCCGAGTAAATGCATCGCCCGAATACGGGGGTCTCCTTCAAACCCTAGCTTTATATCCCCTGTATCGGCTTCTGGTGGTAAGAAGACTTGAGAAAGGCGTCCATTTGCCTGAATGGCCGCAAGTTGGCCGTAATAGGTATTGGGATAATTAGCAGCTTCTGCATAATAGGCTCGTGCATTCCCATCGTTTAAGACTTCGGCGGCGCGTGCTTGCCAATATGATGCTCGGCTTAATGAAACGGGGGTTGAAACGCCGTCTTTTAATGTTTGAAAATGTTGCGCAGCTTTACGAGGTTGGCGAAGCTTGGTTAATGCCAGCCAGCCTGCTAAAAATTCTGCCGCAGCGAAGCCTTCGCCCCGTGTCATTCCATGATTGAGGCATAACTTATAAGCTTGCGCATATTTCTTTTTCTCAATCGCCCAGTAAGCCATGATGCGTTTTTCACGCCATAGCGCCTTTTTACCATCTTCCGTAATGGGTGCCGTCTGAATTTGTGTGTAAACGGGGAGCGCGTAGTCCTTAGTTTTTTTCCGGCGCCGCCATTTAGCCCGTTCATATAAAAGTCCGGGATCGTTTTTTAACTGGCCTGGAACTGATTTAATAGCTGCATCCATGCCTGAGCGGTTGCTGGCCGTACGAATGCGGGCATTCATTAGTCGACGATTGGCATCATTCATATGCGGCAGCAGCGCCTCTGCTTTGCTGTGATGTTGGCGACCAAGCCAAATGAGGTGATCCGCACGGGCGGCGTGATCATCTTGTGTCAATTTATTTCGGTAAAGTTTGAATATCGCTTGTTGACGTTTTCGAGTGAGTTTTGATTCCCGCCATGCAAACTTTAGCCATTTATCTCCATTCACTTTATCCCCTCTTTGGTAATAAGCTCTTGCCAAGGCGGCACGGCCTTCTCCGGAGACCGGATCGCGGCTATTAAACCAAGCGATTGTCCCGCTAGCTGAAATAGGTTTATCGAAAAGAAGTTTTTCGGCTTTAGATTGTATTGAAGTCATACGCGGCCAGTCAGATAAGTTTTGAACGACATAGGACACATCATTGAAACTTACATTCGGGTTTCTAGCAGCGCGGAGCCAGCGTAGCGTATCAGATGCAATAGGGTCATTCACCTGGCGAATATATTGGTTGAGATCACCCCATCGTCCTCGTTTGGCGGCGCTAACGCCCTTACGAAATCTCTTGGCGTTTGCATCTGATAAATATTGAGAGGCGTTCGGTGCGGGCGGTTTAAGGCGCGGCGTTGGAATTTCAGCATGAGCTAGCGAGGCCGTAAATGCCATTATGCCTAAACATAGGCTTAAAAATACAACTCTGCAGTCGTGTACAAAATTGTTTAAATGCGAAAATCGAAAAGTTTCCATAGGTCTAGCGTAATGACAGGCTTGCAAGCGGCATAAAAAGAACGCAAATAGGCGGCATTATTGACATAGTTTAGGTCCACATTCTTAGTAGCTAATTCCTATAAGAACTACGACCTATAAGAAAGCGCATTATGATTAAAGGTTCAATAACAGCTCTGGTCACACCGTTCAAAGACGGAACCATTGATGAAAAGGCATTTGGGGATTTCATAGAATGGCAAATTGCCAGCGGAATTCATGGACTGGTGCCCTGCGGAACAACGGGCGAATCAGCGACATTATCGGATAAAGAACATCGCCGTGTGATTGAATTATGTGTTGAAGCCGCTAATGGCCGCGTGCCTGTGATTGCAGGCGCAGGTTCAAATGAAACAACGGTTTCAATTGCTTATGCCAAAAAGGCAAAAGCAGTAGGGGCTGATGCGGCGCTTGTTGTGACACCATATTATAATAAGCCAAGTCAGGAAGGCATTTATCAACACTTTAAAGCGATATCTGAAGCCGTCGATATCCCTATTGTTGTCTATAACATACCCGGGCGCAGTATTGTTGATATTACGAATGATACAATGGGTAAACTGGCTAAGCTTCCAACCGTCATTGGATGCAAAGACGCTACTGGTGATATTACACGAGTAGCCGGTTTGATTGAGCGCTGCGGAGAAGACTTTATCCAACTCTCCGGAGATGATCCATCATCTCTGGGGCATGCCGCCCATGGGGGTCGTGGCTGTATTTCTGTGGGATCCAATATTGCGCCCGCTATTTATGCGGAGTTTCATAACTTAATGCTTGCCAAAGATTTTGTGGGGGCTCAGCGTATAAATCAAAAGCTTCACCGCCTGCATCAAGATTTGTTTCTTGATCCAAGTCCCGCACCTACCAAATATGCTCTAAATTTGATGGGTAAAATGGACACGTTTGTACGGTTGCCAATTACGCTATGCCGTGATGAAACTAAAGACGCGGTCAAATTGGCTATGGCGAGCGCTGGTGTTTCGGTTTAGATATGGCCAAGCCTAAAAAGGCAGATCCAAATAATAAGACGATCGCAGAAAATCGCCGCGCCCGGTATAATTATGCCGTTGAGGAGACATTTGAGGCCGGTATCGTTTTGGTTGGGACTGAAGTCAAAGCCTTGCGCCAAGGTCAGGCTAATATCGCCGAGAGCTATGCAGCGATTGAAAATGATGAGCTGATGCTTATTAACGCGAATATTCCGATTTATGCTCCGGCCAGTCAGTTTAACCATCTCCCCACTCGACCGCGAAAACTTTTAATGAAGCGCCGTGAACTCAACAAGTTGATGGCGCAGACACAACGAAAGGGGCGAACCATCGTTCCTTTGAAAATGTATTTTAACGATAAGGGGAGAGTTAAAATTTTGATTGGTGTTGCAACGGGTAAAGATAATCAAGATAAACGCGACACAGTCAAAAAACGAGACTGGCAACGTGATAAAGCCCGGTTGATGCGTGAAAAAGGATAACTTCCTTCACAAAATTGTGAGAATGCGTGTGGTGAGTTCTTGATTCATATCTTTAAATGAGGTCTACACGACTTTACCTGTTTCATTAACCCCTCAAGAGACCAGTCTTATGTTTAAACCTCTTCGTCTTTCTTTAGCTTTGGCTTTTACGGCCCCTCTTTTGGTCAGTACAGCCCATGCAGGCTTGTTCGACTTTGATCCCGCAAAAGGTGGGGTCTATGCATCTGGGTTTATTGGTGGTGGATTTCCATCCGATGCTACTTTTAATGGTGAACAAGCTCCTGAGGCCGGTGTTCCGGGAGCGCTAGGTGCGCCTGCAGACATCGATGCAAACATTGGTAGCGATGCTTTTTATGGAGCGTCGCTTGGTGCGAAACTTCCCTTTAAATATTGGAAATATTTTCAACCCCGTCTTGAGGTTGAGGTCAGTTACCTCGAAAATGATGTAGAGGGGGGAAGTTTTAACGGCGGTAATCAGAACTTTGAAGGATTTCAATCCACACTTTTTGTAACTTTCAATAATTATTCAGATATTATTTGGAGAGAAAATCAAAAAATCATTCCTTATTTTGGGGGGGGTATTGGCGCAGGTGTTGTTGATAGTGGTATTCTCTATGCACCCGCTACGGCGTCAGCACCGACCTTTGGTGTTATAGGCGAAGATACTGGATTGGCTACCATTAGCGCTCTCGGTGTTACGGCTAAGATGACAGATAAATTCGATATTTATACAGAAGGCCGATATTATAAAATTTATGGTGTTGATGCAGAACGTCGATTTATTGCCGGTGGGAATGATGGGTTTAGTGCTGCTGTTGATGATGACCCGAGCGGATTTACGCTCACTGTTGGCACACGTCTCCATTTTTAGTGAGAGATTGAGCTGAGTTATTCGGGCCTATTTATATAGGCCCGAATGTCCGCAAAGACTTTATAAAACATCTCCTCGGTCAAGCGCTTGGTATTGGTGTTGTAGCGCGAGCAGTGATAGCTGGAATAAAGACGTCTTCCATCTCCAAGCTCATATATTTTATGATGTCCAAAGGGATAGTCTCTTAAGCGAAGTCCCATGGCTCTTACAGTATTATCGTGGCTAATTTTCCCCAGACATAAAATGGCTTTGAGGGAGGTCAGGGCTTCAATTTGTTGCGCTAAAAACGGACGGCAAGCCGCACATTCTGCACCGACGGGTTTATTTTGTGGCGGAACACAGCGTACTGCATTCGTAATCAAAGCCCCAGTCAGAGTCAGTCCGTCATCAGCGCTTGCGCCATAAATGCCTTGAGAGAAACCATATTCTGCAATGGCGGCGTAAAGTAAATCACCCGCCCAATCGCCGGTAAAAGGCCGGCCGGTTTGATTTGCGCCGTGCATGCCAGGTGCAAGTCCGACAATTAGTAAGTTGGGCTCTGGGTCCCCAAAACTTGGAACAGGCGCATTATGATAGCTCGGTAATTCTTGACGTTTTTCGAGTAAAAATTCTCTCAAACGTGGGCAGCGATCGCAATCGCGAGGTGGTTCTCGGAAACTCATATGTGACTTTCAGTGCAGTTTGAGTTGGCGCCACACGTAAATGAAGTTATGCGGTAATTGTAAATGTTTGCCATGGGTATTCAAATGCTGAAAAAATTTAACTGATGAGTGGTATCTATATCGCCTTTGGCGCGAATCTGTCCAATCCCAAATCGACATTTACTACGGCGATAGATGCACTCGAAAATCGGGGTGTTGCGACCTTAAAACTGTCAGGGCTATGGCAAAGCCCGGCTTGGCCTTCGGGGAGCAAGCAGCCGGATTATATAAATGCCTGTGCCCACGTGGAATTTGAGGGCAACGCGCGTGAAATTTTAAATATCCTACATGCTGTTGAGGCAGAATTTGGACGAAAACGAAGTGTTAAAAACGCGGCTCGCAAGCTGGATCTCGACCTACTTGATTTCAAAGGAAAGACGGTTTCTGATAATTTGGGTCTAAAAGTTCCTCATCCTCGTATGTTGTCACGAGGCTTTGTTTTATTCCCGCTTACCGAAATAGCGCCTGAATGGGTTGATCCGGTACACGGCATAAAAATTTGGAATTGGATAGCGAGATTGCCATTAAGCGATGTAGAACCCATGCAAAGACTATCAAGGTCAATACGGCTCTAAACTCGTACAAAGCGTACTTGCATCCTTCTTAAAACTTGCCTATATAGCGGCTCGAATTCAGGCGGACTTGCTCCGCCTTTTAGCATTGGAGTGCTCTATGGCCCGCGTTACAGTCGAAGATTGCATTGAAAAAGTTGATAACCGCTTTGATTTGGTTTTGTTAGCGGCCCATCGATCTCGGAATATTTCAGCGGGTTCAGCTCTCACCATTGATCGCGATAATGACAAAACTCCTGTTGTGTCCTTACGCGAACTAGCCAATGAAACTCTTGATCTTGATGACCTACGCGAGAGCTTGGTTGTTGGGCTTCAACGCGTTATTACAGATGATGATATGCCGGACGAAGTTGAAGAGGCGCCTCTACTCGGGATTGAGCATGGTGAGGCTCAGCCTCAAGCTGAAATGTCAGAACAAGATTTACTTCGCGCTTTGCAAAGTGACCGTGATAACGATAATTCAAGCCGCTTTTAATCGAAGACTTGAAGCTAATTTTAAGAACCGCCGTAACAGGCGGTTTTTTTATGGCTGATAGCGTTTAAAAAGCCTATATCCAGCCATGTGAACAAGCCAGCGGACATAAAAACCCCCTTGCCAAGTAAGGGGCAAAGCTATTTACGCCAATTTGAATTGGTGGATCTAGTACGGGCTTATGATCCGTCAGTTGATGAGGCTTTGCTCAATAAGGCTTATATTTTTTCGATTAAAGCGCATGGCGAGCAAATGCGTCACTCGGGTGACCCCTATTACGCCCACCCCATCGAAGTTGCTGGAATATTAGCCGGGCTTCATCTGGATGCGGCGAGTATCTGTACGGCGTTATTGCATGATGTTCTTGAAGATACGGATACAAGCTTTGAAGATTTAGAGCGTGAATTTACGCCCGAGATAGCAGAGCTAGTTAAGGGCGTAACGAAACTTGGCGAGTTAGAGCTATCACCTGATGCGAGCCGTGAGACGGCTCAAGCTGAAAATTTTCAAAAATTTGTGCTGGCCATGAGCAAGGATGTCCGAGTTTTGCTCGTGAAAATGTGTGACCGATTACATAATATGCGCACACTACATTTTCATCCTAAGGCCGGATCACGTGAGCGTATTGCGCGTGAAACATTGGAAATTTATGCCCCTTTAGCGCGCCGCGTAGGGGTTGATCAAATTTGTTCGGAGCTCGAAGACTTATCCTTTCAGCATTTAAATCCGTCCGCATTTGAAAGCATCACCAAACGACTTGAGGCATGGCGGTCGGATCAAAAAGTTGCGATTTCTGAAATGTCGACTGCACTTCGGGACTTGATCGGAAAGTCGAATATAAAGGCCCGAATTTATGGCCGAGAAAAACGGGCTTATGCGATTTGGCGCAAGCTGCAGCGACAAGGTATATCTTTTGATGATGTGGCCGATATATTTGCGTTTAGGATTGTAGTCCAGAGTTCAGATGAGTGTTACAGTACGCTGGGCATGCTGCATGAAACCTATCGCTGCGTACCGGGGCGATTTCGGGATTTTATCTCTGTACCTAAACCGAATGGTTATCGTTCGCTCCAGACGACTATTTTATCACCAGATAATCGCCGTGTTGAGTTGCAAATCAGGACAGAACGGATGGAAGATGTGGCTGAACGGGGTGTGGCCGCGCATTGGGCCTATAAAAATAATAGTTATGCTTATGACCCCGAAATGGCCAAAGCAAGCGGTGGTGATCCACTACGTCGTATTCGCCCTCTCGTGGAAATGATGGAGCAAAGCGGTGACGCAGATGAATTTCTGGAACATGCCAAACTTGAAATGTTCACGGACCAGGTTTTCACCTTTACGCCTAAAGGAGATTTAATTGCCTTACCGCGAGGCGCCACGCCCATAGACTTTGCTTATGCGGTGCATACGAAAGTCGGTGATACCTGTATTGGCGCAATCATTAATGGTCGAGAAGTGCCTCTGCGGACGAGGTTAGGCAATGGGGATGTTATCAAGGTTATTCGTGGAGGCCAGCCTGAAGCGCAACGGGGTTGGGAAAATATGGTTGTCACGGGCAAGGCCCGTTCTGCCTTGCGCCGCTTAACCCGCGAGGGCGAGTCGGATGAATTTCGTCGGATTGGAACTATGCTAGCAGATCATGCTTTTGCTCGGGAAGGGAAAGACTTTAGCGAAAGTGCGCTCGCGGACACACTTAAACGACTCAACTATGAGGGCGTTGATGATCTTTACGAAGGTCTTGGCCGAGGGGTTCTGTCTATCAGGGAATTTATGAATGCTGTTTTTCCCGGACGCGAAAATACCAAGGCGATTGATGATTACTCTAAAAGGGAAATTATTAATGACAATACGGCGCGTCTCTATGTCAAAGGTGAGGGGCTTCGTTCAGGTGTCTCTATGCACCTGGCCGATTGTTGCTCACCCATACCAGGAGACCGTATTGTGGGCTATCAATCGATTGGCCGCGGTGTCGATATACATACAATTGATTGTGAAACTTTAGCCGGCCTGGAGGATCATCAAGACAGATGGCTTGATTTAGGTTGGCGTAGAGCTGTGGCTCAAACCGCTTCAACAGGAAGAATAGCGACAACTGTGGAACATATTCCCGGCGCACTCGCCGATGTAACAAAAATTGTTGGAGAGGCGTTGGGGAATATCACAAACATAAAGACTTTGGTGCGCAGTCCTAGTTTCTTTGATATGGTTCTGGACGTCGAAGTGACAGATAACCGTCATTTGATACAAATTGTTGCTGCTTTACGGGCAAGCGCCTATGTGGTCTCAGCAAAACGAATGCGCGCTGAGTCGCCTAATGAAAACTGGATTTCTTAATGCATACAGATGATGTTTTAGATGTGTTCCGTGAGGCGGGCGCCCTGTTGGAAGGGCATTTTATTTTGTCTTCAGGGCGACGAAGTTCGGTTTTTTTGCAAAAGGCGCTTATATTTAAAAGTCCGGTTCTGACTTCTAAGCTTTGTAAAGCTTTAGCCACCAAAGTACAAACGAGTTTGGAGGTACAGCCGGATATCATTGTAGCGCCGGCTATGGGCGGGGTTATTCCGGGTTATGAGACCGCGAGACATATGGGGTTGGAGTCCATTTTTGTCGAGCGTGAAGAGGGAGAGTTTGCTTTGCGGCGAGGTTTTTCATTAAAACCCGGACAAAAAGTTCTAATGGTTGAAGATATTGTAACAACAGGGCTTTCCTCACGCGAATGCATAGCATCGATGAATAAGACGGGCGCAATCGTTATTGCCGGTGCATGTATTTTTGATCGTTCCAATGGGGGAGCTGATATTGGTGTGCCCTTAGTGAGCTTGGCGGCCCGTAAATTTCCTGATTATGACCTTGATGATTTGCCAGCAGAGCTTGCGAAAATACCAGCCATTAAACCGGGTAGCCGAGGCCTGAAATAATGCCAAAGGCGTTGCCTCGATTGGGGGTGAATATTGATCATATTGCGACAGTGCGCAATGCGCGCGGCGGAGAACACCCTGACCCTGTTGCAGGGGCTTGGGCGGCCATTCAAGCCGGCGCTGACGGCATTACGGCTCATCTACGTGAAGACCGTCGCCATATCCGCGATGATGATATGGCCCGATTACAAGCTCTATGTAGCAACGAAAATATTCCCTTAAACATGGAGATGGCCGCAACAGAGGAAATGCGTGATATTGCGCTGCGCCTAAACCCCAAAGCTGTTTGTATTGTCCCAGAGCGCCGTGAAGAACGGACAACGGAGGGAGGGCTGGATGTAGCCGGATTGCACAATCGCTTAGTTCCAATTATAACGACCTTAAATGAGGCAGGATCGCGTGTTTCGCTTTTCATAGAAGCCGTTACTCGCCAGATAGAAGCGGCCGCGCGGACAGAGGCCAAAGTGGTGGAGTTTCATACAGGAGCTTATGCACATGCACTTGATCAGGAAAATAAAGATGAGGCAGCCGATATCCTCGCGAGCTTAAAGAGAGGCTCGAAGCTAGCTCATAGTTTAGGTCTTGAAGTGCATTTTGGGCATGGCCTTACCTATGACAATGTCAAACCTATTGCGGCCATACCTGAAGGTATGGAACTTAATATTGGACATTTTCTTATTGGCGAAGCTATCTTTGTCGGTTTAGAAGCGGCTATTTCGCAAATGCGAATGATTGTAATGGAGGCAAGGGCGGTATGATTCTTGGAATTGGGACAGATATTTGTGACATTAGCCGTATCGAGAACATGATCGAGAAATTCGGACAACGTTTCATCGATAAAACCTTCACCGCACATGAGCAAACTTATTGTGAACCCAAGTCAAGTAAAGGCTCGTCTTATGCTAAACGGTTTGCGGCCAAAGAAGCCGTGGCTAAGGCGCTTGCAACTACGCATTCCGGCGCGCTGTCCTGGACCGATGTTGAAGTGAAAAACGATCCGTCAGGCCGACCGCGTGTTACACTTCATGGCGGAGCGCTTGAGCGGCTTAATGCAAAAACACCTGATGGACACGAAGCGCGTGTTCATGTGAGCCTTTCGGATGATTATCCCTATGCCTCAGCCTATGCCCTTATAGAGGCTCACAAGAAATAATACGACAATGGCGAAAAAAGAAAAGGCATCGGGTAATCCCTTCATTGAGACGATTACAACATTTATATGGGCCTTAGGCATAGCGCTTGTCCTGCGTACATTTCTTTTTCAACCCTTTCATATCCCTTCCGGCTCTATGCTGCCGGGTCTAATGAAAGGTGATTATATTATCACAACTAAATATTCTTTGGGCTATGGAAAATATGCGGCAACGCCAATTCCCTTTCCTGTCAAAAAGGGGCGTTTATTCGAACATAAACCTGAACGCGGGGATGTCCTTGTTTTTCGACCTGAAGGTCTTGATAAAAACTTTATTAAACGATTAGTTGGCTTACCTGGCGATCAAATACAAATGAAAGATGGGCGATTATTGATTAATGGAGTGCCAGCTAAAGCTGAACTCGTAGGGGAAGAGAAATTTAAAAACCAATTTGGCTCCGAAAGTTTGGCAGAAGCTTGGCTTGAGACTTTTGGTAATGGTAATGCTCATCTTATCTATGATGCACAAAAAAATAGTCCAGGGGACAAAACATCAATCTATACCATTCCGGCTGGACATTATTTTATGATGGGGGATAATCGTGACCATTCGGGGGATAGCCGAATTCCTGTTCCGGCAGGTGCAGGATATGTTCCTACGGAAAATTTAATGGGAAAGGCTGAATTTGTATTATTATCGGTCAAAGATGATTTCGTTCTCTTTAAACCTTGGACATGGGTTAAGATGAGGGGCGCCCGTTTTTTTAAAGCGATAAAATGAGTGTAAAATATCGTAGATTGGAAATTCTGGAAGATCAAATGAACTATAAGTTCAAAGATAAAGATCTTGCGTTGAAAGCTTTAACACATAGCTCATTCGGGGATGGGCGGCGATCAAGTGATGATAATGAACGATTGGAGTTTTTGGGTGATCGTGTTCTAGGTCTCCTGACAGCAGAAAAACTTTATGTCTTAGGATCGGATGAAGAAGGCGCTATGGCGCGCCGTCTTAACGCGCTCGTCCGCAAGGAAACGTGTGCGCGGGTTGCTCGCAATCTAGGGGTTGGAGATGCCCTGCTAATATCTCCCAGTGAAGAAAAACAAGGTGGCCGTGAGAAAGAATCAATTTTAGGCGATGCGTGCGAAGCAATTTTGGCCGCAATTTATCTTGATGGCGGTTTTGTAGCGGCAAAAAAATTCTTCGAAGATCATTGGCAGCAAGAAATTGGCCTTGTTATCAATGACTCTATGAAAGACCCCAAAACATCCCTACAGGAAAAGGCTGTTAGCAATGGTGGAGGACAACCCGAGTACATAATATTGGAGCGTTCGGGACCGGACCATCGCCCTCTCTTCGTTATTCAGGTTAAGGTGGAAAATATTGGAACTGCTAAAGGTTCAGGGAAATCCAAAAAGGATGCTGAGCGCTATGCTGCGTTGCATTTACTTGAAAATTGGCCTTCATGAATAGCCGCGCAGGTTTCGCCGCCATTATTGGCGCGCCAAATGCAGGGAAATCCACCTTAACAAATGCTTTGGTCGGTGAAAAAGTCTCTATCGTAACCCATAAGGTTCAAACGACACGGTTTCAGGTTCGTGGTATTGCGATGCTAAAAACAGCGGCAGAGGAAGATACGCAAGTTGTCTTAGTCGACACCCCCGGCATTTTTGCTCCCAAAGAGACAGACCGTCTGGCAAAGTCTATGGTCCATGCGGCTTGGACGGGCGTTGGGGACTCTGATGCGATTGTTCATGTTGTTGACGCGCCAGCACATCATCGCCACAAAAACGGGGAGGGGAGCTCTCAAGACCGCCTTTCTGTTGAAGATACTGAGCGCGTTGTTGCAGGTTTGAAATTAAGGCAGCAGGATAAAGTTTTTTTGACGCTTAATAAGATTGATGAAATTCCACATGATCTCCTTTTGTCGCAGATAGAGGAATTCAATACACTTGGCGTCTATGACCAAATTTTTATGATTTCAGCTCTTAACCTCGATGGTGTCGAAACCCTGTCAAAAACTTTAGCAAGCGCCATGCCGCAAGGACCATTCTTGTATCCACCAGATCAAGCCGCGGATATTCCGTCTCGTCTTATGGCGGCAGAAATTACCCGCGAAAAGTTATTCTTGCGTTTGCATGATGAACTTCCATACGCCTCTACGGTCGAGACAGAAAAATGGACGAACCAAAAAAACGGGGACGTGCGCATTGATCAGATTATTTATGTTCGTCGTGACAGTCAAAAACCGATTGTCCTCGGGAAAGGCGGGAAAACAATTAAAGATATTGGCGCGGCTTCGCGCCGGGATATGCAAGATTGGTTAGGACGGAAAGTTCATCTGTTCCTTTTCGTCAAAGTCCGCGATAATTGGCAGAACGATAAAGCGCGCTATATAGAAAGCGGCTTGGAATTTGATGTGTGATGGATTGGGGGCCTCGTGGATTGGACTTCTGAAGGGTATGTTCTGTCTGTCAAAAAACACGGAGAAACCTCGGCGATTATAGATGTATTTACGCCGGATAGAGGACGGCATTTAGGCCTTGTCCGTGGCGGTGTTAGCCGGCGGTCCCGTCCAGTTCTACAACCGGGCAATAAAGTTAAGGTTGAATGGCGAGCACGGTTATCTGAACATTTGGGCTATTATGTTGTTGAAGCTTTGTCTGCCCGGGCAGCCGAATTAATGGATGACCGTCTATCCCTGTCTGGCCTAAACGCTATTTGCGCCGTTGCAAGAGAATGCTTGCCGGAACGTGAAGCTCACCCTGATGTGTACGCGGCGTTGGAAATCCTTATAGGTAATTTGCATGACCCTGATATCTGGCCAGCGCTTTATGTGCGTTGGGAAGCGGGCCTGTTGACGGCTATGGGATATGGGTTGGACCTTAAAAACTGCGCTGCAACTGGTGTAAATGATAATCTGACTCATGTCTCTCCGCGCTCTGGCCGCGCTGTATGTGCTAGTGCAGCTGAACCTTATAAAGACAAGTTATTAGCGCTTCCCGGCTTTATGTTAGGACAACCATTCGCTCCTGACCAAGATGTTGCGAATGGGTTTGCTCTTACGGGATATTTCTTGGAGACTCGAGTTCAGTGGGGTGTGAACAAAACTTTACCTGCCGCGCGCGCCAGAATGATTGAAAGATTACGATTGTATCAAGCGAATTAACTGGCGTATTTTTTGCTTATTTTAACTTCTTTATTGTATTCGTTAATGAGATTGGGTTTACTAATGTTAAAAGCCGTAAAAATAAGAGACGGGCACGATAATTTTTTCACGCCGTTACGGTTGCTTTTTGCGACCTTAGTTGTGATTGGGCATGCTGTGATTGTTGCCTTGAGAGATCCATCTGCAGAACCTCATGTTTTTTTCCATTACACATTTAGTTATTTAGCGGTGAATCTTTTCTTTATTGCATCTGGTTTTTTAGTAACAAAATCAATGCTTTATCGTGGAAATTTAGCTGAATTTGGTTCGGCGAGGTTATTGCGGATTTATCCGGGACTATTTATTCATATGCTTTTTGTGATGTTTATTATTGGCCCCTTGGCAACCTCTCTTCAATGGGTAGAATATTTTACGCACATAGATTTCCTTAAGCAGCCCTTTGTTGTCTTGAGTTTTATAAGCGCTCAAATGTGGTTGCCGGGTATATTTGAAAGTAATGCTGAGCAAATGGGATCAGCACCGCTTTGGACATTGCGTTATGAAATTATGGCTTATATTGGGACAGCGATAATTTTTGCGTTGGGACTCATGAAGAAAAAGTGGATGGTTCTAGCGCAATTTGTGTTGCCTTCCATTGCTTGGGTAGTGGCCCATGTCTTTGGTATATATGATGATCTTGCAGGCACTTTTCAAAATCTTTTACGGTTTGGAATTGCTTATGGTCTTGGTGCAGCTATATATGCCTATCGTGAACGCCTCACATTTCATGCGGTTGGTATTCCGATGATGGTTTTCTTTGCAGTTTTAACGAGTAAGTTTCAAATCTTTGAAGTGACGATGAATTTAATGCTGGCTTATATGGTGATGTGGGCTGCTTATGTGAGAATACCAAAGCTGAACTTTCTGCAAAATTTAAGTGATGTGTCTTATGGAGTGTACATTTATCACTGGGCCATTTTGCAACTTTTCTTTATGTGGTTTCCAGATATATCTCCTCTAGGCCTTTTACTTATAACCCTTCCTGTTTCTTTTTGGCTTGCAATACTATCTTGGCATTTTGTTGAAAAGCCAATGTTGAGTAAGAAAAAAAGTTTTTCTAAGTTCCTAAGCTTTGGCCGTAAAACCCCTGATTATGATGCGAAAGCGATGCTCCTAGACTAGAAGTGGATGGTACGATCATAAGCATCAAGCACGGCTTCATGCATCATTTCAGATAAGGTTGGATGCGGGAAGACGGTTTCTATGAGCTCGTGCTCTGTCGTTTCCAGTTTTTGCGCAATCGTGTACCCTTGGATGAGTTCAGTGACTTCCGCGCCTATCATGTGAGCGCCAAGTAATTCACCTGACTTAGCATTGAACACAGTTTTGATGAGGCCTTCAGATTCGCCTAGGGCAATGGCTTTTCCATTTCCAATAAAAGGAAAGCGTCCAACTTTAATATCATATCCGGCGTCTTTTGCCTCTGCTTCTGTATAGCCAACACTGGCCACCTGTGGATGACAATAGGTACATCCCGGTATAGCATTTGCGTTGAGTGGATGCGGATTGCCGCCTGCAATTTTCTCTATGCAGATAATGCCTTCATGCGAAGCTTTATGAGCCAGCCATGGGGGGGTGGTGACATCGCCAATAGCATAGAGGCCATTAACGCCTGTAAAGCTATAATCATCTACAGTGATATGGTTACGGTCAATTTTCACACCGATATCCTCAAGGCCCATATCTTCCACATTACCGACAATTCCTACGGCTAATATAACACGGTCAAACTCGACTGTCTCAGATGTTCCATTTGAGTTCAGAGTTGCTGTTACGCTGTTAGCTCCGGCTTTAATGTTGGCTTGTGTTTCCGTTTTGATGGTTACGCCGCGTTTCTCAAAGGCTTTGCGTGCCATTGTAGAAATTTCAGTGTCCTCCGCAGGAAGGATACGATCAACCATTTCGACGACTGTGACATCAGAGCCAAAGGCAGCATAAAAGCTGGCAAATTCCATCCCAATTGCCCCTGAGCCTATGACGAGGAGTTTGTTGGGCATAGTATCAGGAACCATGGCTTCTTTGGCGGTCCAAATGAATTTACCATCAGGCTCAAGACCTGCTTGAGGTATTGTTCTGGCCCTCGCACCTGTTGCTAAAATGACATGTTTGGCAGTGTAGTCTTGACCTTCCACCGTCACGATAGGGGCATCAGCTCTGGCTTTAAGAGAGGCAAATCCGTTAATGACAGTGATTTTGTTTTTTTTCATCAGATGTTTGATCCCGCCAGAAAGCTGCCCAGCGATTTTACGTGAGCGCTGCACAATAGCTTTTAAATCAAATTGAGGTGAAGCGGAGAGGCCATAATCTGCAGCATGTTGCATATTATGATAGACTTCGGCCGACCGCAGCAACGCTTTCGTTGGGATACATCCCCAATTTAGGCAAACACCGCCAAGGTCTTCTTTTTCTACAATAGCGGTTTTAAACCCTAGCTGTGCTGCGCGAATGGCCGTTACATATCCACCGGGGCCAGAGCCGACAATGATAACTTCAAAGGATGTTTCTGACATGGATAACCTGTAAAAAGATACGAGAAAATTTCTCGTATCTATACAGCTTTTACATCAATATTGAACTGCTAATCCAGATTGTTTGCGTTATTGCATTTCTATCGGGTGTGGGTCCTCAGGGACGATAAGCGCTTCGATAACTTGAAGGCGCATCACATCACGAAGAGCATCAACTTCGATATCTTCCAAAATTGCAAAGGCTTTTTCTGCTTTTCCGGCTTTCGCATAGGCTATGGCAATCCTGTTGCGCGCTGTATCACGTAGCTCGACTTGCTGGATTTTAGACAAAGCCATTTTAGCGGCAGCTTTATCATGGTTATCTATCGCGTAGGATACAAGATCAAGATAGGCGCGATCGCGAAGTTCAGGAAGAGTGATTTTTTCAGCTTGTTCAAAGATTAGTTTAGCCGTTGCAGACATGCCATGATTCTGCGAACCAACACTATGTTTGGCATGAATGTCGTCTTTTGCGGCGCTTGCTATCTTTTTACGAATTTTTATTTTTGTTCCATCGGTCATCTCGATGATTTCTGACATCACATCGCTATCAGACCCATTTTCGGTCATGACTTTAATGTGGATTTTTTTATTCTCCATCTCATGCTCATGCGCTTTTGTCTCATGGCCTTCGTTATCATGAGAGCCGCTGCCATATGACATAGAGTCAGGTTTTGTCTTGACGATTTTCATAACTTTGCCATCGCCTAGATCGATGGTCTTTGTTTCAACGCTTATTGTAGCGTCTTCATTTTTCATCATTTCAACGTCGATATTTTCAATTTTCTTAGGCGAATTATGACTTTCTACGATATCATGAAGAGTTTTAGGATCACCTACGGGCTCTTTAGCCTTATGATTAACGGCCTTATGATCAACTTTGGCCTCAGCTTCTATAATTTTCTCTTCGCTAAAGAGGGCCTTATCCATCTCTTCGTCAACCATGGCGTTGAGTGAGCTGTCATCCATGTCATCGTCGCTGATGACGTCCATTGATTTTTTATCCATGGAATCTTCATTCATAGAAGCCTTATCCATACTGTGTTCCATGGATTGCACTGGTTTTTCATCAGATGGTTTTGTTTCAACTTCCAGAGCTTTAGCTTTATTAACTTCTCCTGCGCTCGCTTTACTGTCAGATTTTAAATATTGATCGATCCATTTACGTTTAGGCTTCTTGTCAGGTAAATTTGCGGTGGCTGGTTTAACTGTTTCAGGGGGCATATTGTCATTAGTTTCAGTCTCAGACGCGACGGCTTCCATTTTAATTTCAGTTTCATCCTTTATAACACCTGTTTCAAGCGCGGCAGTGTCATCGGCTTTTACGGAAGCGGCCTTAGGGTCAATGAGAGTTTCACCTTTGGTTTTAAGGCTTGGGATATCAGCTGAGCTTTCTTCCGCCTTGTTAGCAGACATAGCCGCTTTTTCAGAATGAGGGTGTTGGCTTGCACTCATCTCGGCTTTGGACATGTCACCCTTAGCTATTTCAGCTTTCTCCATAGACTCTTCGGCCACATCAGTTTGAGACTCTTTGTCCTCAGCCATGACGTCTTCAGTGATTTCAGCCGTATCAGATATCGCGGCTTCGGATGTTTTTGTAGCGGATATAGTGCTATCTAAATCCGTGCCATAATAGACCACACCACCTGCCAAGAGGGTTAAAACGGTTCCGGCGACTAATGATTTTACGAGCATTTTCCAGCCCTCCAAAAACTTAACGGTTCGTTAAGTATAGAATAAGGCCAGAAATGGGCAAGATATCTCTCCCTAAAGGAGAGATATTTATGCAGTTACAGCATCATCGTAATAGGGGTTTCAACATAGCGTTTAAAGTGCTGGAGCCATTTGGCCCCCAATGCGCCATCAACCACGCGGTGATCACAGGTCAGGGTTACGCTCATAACAGTTGCTACGGCAAGTGCGCCATCTTTGACGATGGGGCGCGGGCCGCCGGCCCCGACGGAGAGGATCATTCCATGTGGTTCATTGATGATAGAGCCAAAATTTTTGATCCCCATCATGCCGAGATTAGAGATGGAAAAGGTTCCTCCCTGATATTCTTGAGGCTTAAGCTTGCGGTCTCGGGCTCGGCCTGCGAGGTCTTTCATTTCTGAGGATATCGTCGAGAGGCCTTTATTTTCGGCTCCGCGCACAATCGGCGTGATTAATCCGTCATCAATAGCCACAGCCACGGCGACATCGGCATGTTTATGCATGGCGATACCATCGGGTGTGTAGCTCGCATTGGCTTCCGGCACATGTTTTAAGGCGAGGGCGCAAGCGCGGATAAGCATATCATTGACACTGATTTTCACGCCTTCAGGGGCTTGTCCATTTAGCTCTTTGCGCATCTTTAGGAGCTCATCAATTTCGCAATCAATATTTAACGGGAAGTCAGGCACATTGATGTGGGACTCAGTTAAGCGCTTGGCGACAACCTTTTGAATGCCGTTAAGCGGGATAAGATCATAGCTCCCGGCTGTAACACCCATTTTCGTGAGGTATTCAGCGCCGCCGCCAAGAGGCATGCCGAGCGCGGTGGACGTCTCCGCCAAAGTCGCTTGTGGAGCAGACTGTGGTGCGGGTTGAGGCTGGGCTGCTACTGGCGGAGCCAATTTCGCCGCTTCAATATCAGCTTTGATAATACGGCCATTAGGGCCGGAGCCTGCAATAGAGGCGAGCTCAAGCCCTGCTTCGGCTGCGAGGCGCTTGGCGAGGGGCGAGGCTTTGATGCGGTCGCCTGAGGGCGTAGCAGCAGGGGCTACTTTTGGCGCTTCAGCTTTTGGAGCAGGGGGTGCCGCTTGCGGCGCAGGTGCAGGCTTAGCTTTTGGCGCAGCGCTGCCGCCCGCCACATATCCGTCCAGAGCGCTAGCCTCTTCATCCTCTTCAAGCAATATCGCAATCGGGGCGTTGACTTTCACCCCTTCTGAGCCTTCAGGGACGAGGATTTTTGCGACAGTGCCTTCTTCGACGGCTTCGACTTCCATCGTCGCCTTATCAGTTTCAATCTCGGCCATAATATCACCCGAGGAGACAATATCCCCTTCTTTAATCAACCATTTGGACAAAGTGCCTTCTTCCATAGTGGGTGAAAGGGCAGGCATGAGGATTTCAATGGGCATAATGAATTAGTCCTTGTCTTGTGAGGACGTATTGAGGGTTACTCGTAACAGAATTTCGTTGGTTATATTCGGCTAGGATGTTTGATTGGTTAGATGTTATAGAAGAATGAAGGGCTTCAATTATTTGCGATCTACTTTTTTCAGCTAACTCATCAACAAGATGATTGTTACCTATACGTGCAATTATACGTCGCCCCTGAACTGAAAATGCAAATTTCCATTTTACATCTGGGTCTTCATCCAGAAAATCAATCGACATAACAAACCTTCTTAGCTGCCTTCACCACATCCTCGCTTCCCGGCAAGCTCAGCGCTTCCAAATTCGCGGCATAGGGCAAAGGCACATCGACTTGGAAGACGCGTTCGGGCGGAGCGTCGAGATAATCAAAGGCCTCCGCAACGACGCGGGCAGCGATTTCTGCACCTATCCCGCTTTGACCCCAGCCTTCTTCGGCGCAGACCAAGCGGTTCGTTTTTTTCACGCTCTCAATCACCGTATCACTATCCAATGGACGAATGGTACGTAGGTCAATCACTTCGGCGTCAATACCTTCGCTGGCCAGCTGCTGCGCCGCTTCAAGACACCGTCCGACCATACGGCTATGCGCAACGAGGGTCACATCACCGCCTTCACGGCGCACTTTGGCTTTCCCAATCGGAATAAGGAAGTCATCCATATCGGGGACTTCAAATGTTTCGCCGTAAAGCAGTTCATGCTCTAAAAATATCACAGGATTAGGGTCGCGAATCGCGGCCTTTAAAAGGCCCTTGGCATCTGCCGCGTCATAAGGTGCAACGACCTTGAGTCCCGGGACATTGGCATACCAACTGGAATAGTCATGGCTATGCTGCGCGCCCACACGGGAGGCCGCGCCATTAGGCCCGCGAAAGACAATAGGACAGCGCATTTGACCGCCAGACATGTAAAGCGTTTTTGCGGCAGAATTAATAATGTGATCAATGGCTTGCATGGCAAAATTCCATGTCATGAATTCGACGATAGGGCGCAATCCGCCCATGGCGGCCCCGACACCAATACCGGCAAAACCATGTTCCGTAATAGGCGTATCAATCACGCGTTTCTCGCCAAACTCCTGAAGCAATTCACGCGTGACTTTATAGGCTCCTTGATATTGCGCGACTTCTTCTCCCATCACGAAGACCAATTCATCGCGGCGCATTTCTTCGGCCATGGCATCGCGCAGGGCATCGCGCACGGTTGTTTCAACCATTTTGATATTGGTTGGAATAGCGGGATCAGCTTGCGTCATTTTCGCTAAGGGAGCGGCAGCCATAGGTGCGGGTTCGGGTGTTGACGGAGCAGGGGCTATAGGCGAGCTTGGCGCGGATAAATCTGCGGCGCTTTCGCCGTCTTCCAAGAGCTGCATAATCACAGCCCCGACTTTCACATTTTCACTGCCCTCGGCAATAATGATTTTTCCGACAATGCCCTCGTCGATGGACTCGACTTCCATGGTCGCTTTATCGGTTTCAATTTCGGCAAGAATATCGCCAGAAGAGACCTTATCGCCTTCTTTGACGAGCCATTTGGATAGCGTGCCTTCCTCCATAGTCGGGGATAAGGCGGGCATTTGAATATCAATCGACATGGAACTTATCTTTCAGCAATGACAGAATTAGAACGGTAAAATTTGTGAAGCGACCATTAGAATACCGACAAGCGACACAAACCAGACGAGCGTGCGCAGCCATGCAACTCCTATCCAATAGAGCGGAGCGAAAGCGAACCGTCCCCAAAAGAATAAAGTCGCGCCAAGGGCGGTAGTCGCATTAAAACTATTGGTATGAGCGGCTACCAAAATAAGCGGCGTAAATATGACCATGGATTCGATCATATTTTGGTTCGCGCGTTTGGCGCGTTTTATACCCACAGTGTCATCTTTCAGACTATCGCGCGAGCCGATAAGGGGAATCATGCCTTGATAGGCTATGCCCATCAGGGCTTGAATGCCAATCATGACAAAGAAGAGAAGCGCGCTGGCGACGAGATATTTGAGTTCAATGGGCATTAGGCACAGTCCTTTTTTGGAAAGTTGGTTGTGATGGGCTGACCGTCTTGAGAAAATGGAGTTTGAAAATCAAAAGCATCAGGTGAGGCGCCATTAGCGCGGATGGCATCAAGCTTTGCTTTGGCTTCATCCATTGACGGAATATGACCCTCCTTAACCCACCACAAAACCATATGATTTCGGGTCATAGGTGTGAACCAATTATTCTTGTCTTGCATGATTTTAGCGTGGGCCGTTTTATAGGTGAAATGAAACAGGCTTTCTATATTTGCCCAAACAGACATGTTGACCAAGGTATAGTCGCCTTCACCTTCGATGCGCAGAGATAATGCGCCGTCCGTTTTATCATCATCAACTAACCTCCAGATAAATCCGTGAGCGCGGTCAGCCAGTGCATTGATCGTGTCAATCCGGCCCGTAAAACCATCCATGCGGCCATCCTCGGCTCCGTAAAGGGCTTCAGCGATATTGAGCTGCGCGAGTTGCACTTAGGCCTCTAGAAGCACATCTGTGTAAAGTTCGGATGGATCAGGTTCTGGCGAGGTTTGCGCAAATTCAGCGGAGTCGGCGACAACCGCTTTGATCTCTTTATCAATGAGTTTTAAGCCAGCCTCGTCAATCCACTTTTCATCTAGGAGACGATGTTTAACCATTTCGATTGGGTCACGTTCGCTGCGAGTTTTGGACACTTCTTCGCGGGTTCGATATTTGGCCGGATCGGACATAGAATGACCGCGATAGCGATAGGTTTTCATTTCCAAAATCATGGGGCCTTTGCCATCACGTGCATGTTTAATCGCCTTTTTAGCCTCGTCGCGAACTTCAAGAACATTCATGCCGTCAACTTGTAGGCCTTCAATTTCAAAGCTCGATCCCCGTTTAAAAAGCTCCGTCTCTGCAGAAGACCGCACAACAGAAGTTCCCATGGCATATTGATTGTTTTCAATCACGAACACGACGGGAAGGTCCCAGAGCTTTGCCATGTTAAAGGCTTCATAGACCTGACCTTGGTTAGAGGCTCCATCGCCGAAAAAAGCGAGGCTGACATTACCATTGCCTTTATATTTATTGGCAAGCGCGAGGCCCGCCCCGATAGGAACTTGTGCGCCGACAATACCGTGGCCACCATAAAAATGTTTTTCAGTCGAGAACATGTGCATGGAGCCGCCTTTCCCGCGAGAATAGCCGCCCGAGCGCCCGGTTAATTCAGCCATAACGCCGCGAGGCTCCATTCCGCAGGCGAGCATATGACCATGATCGCGATAGCTCGTAATCATTTGATCCCCCTCAATCATGCCGGCACGTGCGCCCACAACAACCGCCTCTTGTCCAATATAAAGATGACAGAATCCCGCAATTTGACCCATACCATATAGCTGTCCTGCTTTTTCCTCAAAGCGGCGGATCAGTAGCATGTCCCTATAATATTTAAGAAGGTCGGTTTTAGTAGTTTTTAAGAGTTTTGTTTTTTTGACTTTTTTTGAGAGGGAAGAAGATTTCTTGGTCGCCATCATCGTGCTCATTTATATATTTTGTATACGAAATAAATATGTATACGGATTACACAGTTGCATGATTGATGTAGTTTTTAGGGCGTTTGGTCAAGCCAAATCGTCTTTTCCTTCGCTTGCGAAACAAATAGTATTTCTCTGGCTTTTATATCCAATTTATCGAGATCCAAACCATCCGCTTTTAGGGCGTTAGCGCGCTCTTCGAGCACTTTGCGTTTTTGGGTAACAGCTGCAAGCTTGGCTGCATTGCGCTGAATATCAATTTCATAATCGACCCAGCGCATCAGACCTTGAGAGCCTGAAAATGCATGAAAGCCAAGATAGATATATAGCGTAATGAGCGCAAAAATTGGCCATTTATTGCGAATATAACGAAGGCGTTCCATGAGGCTTTTTGGAACGATTATGGTTAGCATGGCGTTAAGGTCTTGCTAAAAATTTACAGCTTGCGCAATCCTGCGAATGCCCGCCCGACCTTCCGGTGTTGGCAATAACATATAGACATGTGGCATCCCTAGTGCGAGATCAAGGGTTGGGGCTTGTCCTGCTGCGCGCATTTTCTCGGTTGATGTCATGATATCAGCATGGAGGAGGTCTTTATCCCCTGTAAAAACCCATGTCGGAGGCAGGGTAGATAGCTCTCCAAAAATAGGACTGATCAGTGGGTCTTCAAGGCTTAAGTCTCCTGCATGGCGCTCAGCTGCGAGTAAAATTTTCTCACCATCTAACAGCTGTTCTTCGGGGTGTTGAACCATGTCTGGATGGCTCATGCGCAGATCAATCCAAGGCGAGAGTAATATGAGCTTATCGACGGATATATTAGATTTGACTAACCCTTGGGCCAATATCATGGCCGCATTGGCCCCTGCGGAATCTCCCATTAATATGACTTTAGAGGGTTTTTGCTGCTCTATCGTTTGGTCAAAATGGGCGCGGATCCACTCATGCGTACCAGCCGCATCGATATGGGGATAAAGCGGGTAATCCGGCGCGACGAGATTAGCGCCGGATTGCTGCGCGATTTCGCCCATCATTGGGAAGTAAAAATACGAAAAACCCGCAATATATCCACCGCCATGGACATAATAGATCAATGTATCATTTCCAGCATATGTCCAAATAGGCTGCCCCTGAAATTCAGACCCCTTAATGTGGTATTTACTCCTCTGACCTTTGCTTGGCGCGGCAGTCGCGCCTCGGCCACGTTCAAATTGTTTGGCTAGAATTTGACGTCCGCCAACAAGCTTTAAAATATTGATGAAGGTTTTGTGTTTGAAACTGATTTTGGTCATAGCTGTATTGTCCACGTTCAAGCAAGGATTGCCAACTCTTTTCAGAGGACTTTCGTAATATTTTGTATAGTTTTGTTCGAGCAATATGAAATCTTAACAAAGCGATGAGGAAACTATATGCCGTTTGAGACTTGGTTAGCTTTTTTTGGATTAGCGCTTACGTTTTTAATTACCCCCGGAATTTCTCATCTGTTAATGCTGTCTAACAGTCTTGCTTACGGCGCGAGGCGGGCCTTAGCGACGGCGGCCGGTGATTTATCCGCCAATACTCTGCAGATGCTAGCTGCAGGTTTGGGTGTGGCCGCTTTAATCACCAAAGCCCCCACCATATTCCTGATCATTAAATGGGCAGGCGTAGCTTATCTGATTTATCTGGGGCTTAAAATGATATTTGGTACCCATAAGACCTCGGCCAAAAAAGCGGTGAGCGCAGCTCAGCTCTATCAGCAAGGCTTTTTCACCTCGGCGTCCAACCCTAAGGCTGTGGTTTTCTTTGCAGCTCTCTTTCCGCAATTCATTGCACCGGAATATCCGCTAGCTCCGCAACTTGCGATTTTAACCCTGACCTATTTGGTTTTGGATGGATGTTTTCTGCTATTTTATGGATTTAGCGCAGACCAAATTTCTAAGCGGTTAAGCGCTGGAAAGCAGGCATGGCTGAACCCAGCCAGCGGCATTTTTATCTTGGTGGCGGCTGCATTGCTCGCCTGGAAAAATATTGAGAGCTAGCGCCCTTTCGGCAGAACGGCGCGGCCCGCATAATGAGCCATAGAGCCGAGCTGTTCTTCGATACGTAGAAGCTGATTATATTTAGCCAGCCGATCCGAACGCGCGAGGGAGCCCGTTTTGATCTGTCCACAATTGGTCGCCACAGCCAAGTCAGCAATTGTCGTATCGGCCGTTTCACCCGAGCGGTGACTCATCACGGCTGTAAACCCTGCGCGGTGAGCCATATCAACGGCGTCGAGCGTTTCGGATAAAGTTCCGATCTGATTGACCTTGACGAGGATTGAATTGGCGGCTTGTTTTTCAATACCTGTTTTCAGGCGCTTGGGATTAGTCACAAAGAGATCATCTCCTACGAGCTGACATGTATCGCCGATCTTGGCATTTAGCGCGACCCAACCATCCCAGTCATCTTCGTCCATACCGTCTTCGATAGATATAATCGGGTAGTTTGCCGCGAGATCTGCCAAGTAATCTACAAATTGCGGGGAGCTTAGCTTTTTACCTTCACCCTTAAGATTATAAACTTTGCCATCAAAGAACTCCGTAGAGGCGACATCAAGGGCTAAAAACACATCTTTGCCAGGTTTATAGCCCGCCGCTTCAACGGCGCTCATAATATAGTCGAGCGCTTTGGCTGAGGAGCCGATATTGGGCGCAAAGCCGCCTTCATCGCCGACATTGGTATTCATGCCATCTGCTTTAAGTTTAGATTTCAGGGCGTGGAAAATTTCTGCCCCGCAGCGCAAGCCCTCGGAAAAGCTTTCGGCTCCAACAGGCATGACCATAAATTCTTGAACATCGATGGGATTATCAGCGTGCTCGCCGCCATTGATAATATTCATCATCGGCACAGGTAAAACTCGTGCATTCGCGCCGCCGACATAGCGGTAAAGCGGTGTTTGCATGGAATCGGCGACAGCTTTGGCGAGGGCGAGGGAGACGCCAAGTGTTGCGTTTGCGCCGAGACGGGCTTTATTTTCAGTACCGTCGAGATCGATTAAGAGCTGGTCAATGCCGCGCTGATTCTCAGCGTCTAGGCCGTAAAGCGCGTCGGCAATTTCAGTGTTTACATTTATGACGGCTTGACGAACGCCTTTGCCGAGGTAACGAGATTTATCTCCGTCGCGCAATTCAACCGCTTCATGGGCGCCTGTAGAGGCGCCGGAGGGCACAGCTGCGCGGCCGAACCCGCCATCGGAGAGGCTGACATCAACTTCTAATGTGGGATTGCCACGACTATCCAGGATCTCCCGGGCGAAAATTTCTTCAATCTCGACCATGGGGCCTCCAGCGATTTTAGGGGGTTAGTCTTTTGGTGTCAGAACCTGACGGCCCCGATACATACCTGTTTTCAGGTCGATGTGGTGTTGACGACGAAGCTCTCCGCTATCCTTATCTTCAACGTAATTGACAGCAGATAGACGGTCATGGGCACGGCGCATACCGCGGCGTGAATTGGATATTTTACTCTTTGGGACAGCCATCAGGGCCTCCATTTAACAATAACAAAGCGGCCCAAAGCTATAAGGGCCGCTAATTTGAGGCGCCTGTAGCGGATAAGCCAAAGAACTTCAAGTGCTATATATGGGCATAAGCTCAATATCTAGCTTGTTATTTGATCGTCAGACAGGGGATAGCGTGCGCCGGCCACGACGCGAAAATGCGTGGTCAGAATTCTAGTGCAGGTCCATAAAATGGACAGCCCGCAGGGTCGGTACCCTGATGGATACCAAGTTGTTTAGTTTGTTTT
>CAZNWH010000021.1:0-28042 GCA_964576765.1 uncultured Hellea sp. | reverse complement strand
ACTGGCATGCCAGTTCTCTGCTTGACGATTTCAGATCAAGCCGAAGCGTTTATCCGTATAGCCAAAACTTTTCTTAAAACTGCTCGACTTAAAAATACACTAGCTCAAAAGCAGAATGATTTAAACACTTGCAACGAGTTGACAAAAAAAATTAAAAAACACAGCACATAGCCATGCTAAAATCATGTCTGCCTCGACTAAAACTTCGCTTTATATTAGTTATTTTCTTTGGCTGTCTCATACCTTTTACTGCCACCGCCGAGGGTATTGACGCAGCCCTAGATAAAGCCGTTCAGCCTCTAACAGATGCGCTCTCAAGCTTCATTTTCTTTTCGGTCAAAATAGCCGGCACTGATGTCCCTCTCATTGTATGCTGGCTTATTTTTGCGGCTTGTTTTTTCACAGCTTATCTAGGCTTTATCAATTTGCGTGGGTTTAAACACGCAATTGATATTGTCCGTGGGAAATTTACAACCCCAGAGCACCAAGGTGAAATTTCCCATTTCCAAGCCTTAACTGCGGCTGTCTCAGGCACAGTCGGTATCGGAAATATCGGCGCTGTCGCTGTCACAGTATCCCTTGGTGGACCCGGCGCTATTTTCTGGGTCGCGATGGCTGGTTTTGTTGGAATGACAACAAAATTCGTCGAATGTACACTTGGGGTCAAATACCGCCAGATTAATCCAGATGGCACAGTATCCGGCGGACCTATGTATTATCTACGCGATGGGTTAAAAGCCAAAGGCCTAGGCGGTCTTGGTAAATTTCTCGGTCTGTTTTTCGCGGGCAGTATTGTCATTGGCTGTCTCGGTATTGGCAATATGTTCCAATCCAATCAAGCCTATGTTCAACTGCTCGAGGCGACAGGTGGCGAGACCAGCGCGCTACATAATAAAGGTTGGCTTGTGGGCCTCCTCATGGCTGTTTTAGTGGCCATAATTATCATTGGCGGAATTAAATCAATTGCGCGCATTACGGTTAAACTCGTTCCCTTTATGGTGGGGCTCTATATTATCGGCGCAGTGATCGTGATCGGTATGAACGCGGCAGAGCTCCCCCGCGCGATCAAAGCAATTTTTACAGGGGCCATTACATTGCAAGGCGCAGGTGGCGGCATTCTCGGCATTATGATAATCGGGTTTCAGCGCGCCGCCTTTTCTAACGAGGCCGGGCTAGGCTCCGCTGCCATCGCACATTCCGCGGTGAAAACTGAGACACCTTTAACTGAAGGCTTTGTCGCGCTGCTCGAGCCTTTTATTGATACGGTGGTGATTTGCAGCTTGACCGGATTAGTCCTTGTCACATGTTTCCCGACCGAAACCTTGATGGGCGGCGGGCTTAGCGGGATTGAGCTGACCTCTGCCGCGTTCGAATCCAAAATATCGTGGTCGCCTGTCCCACTCTCAATCGCGGCCTTTATGTTCGCCTTCTCAACCATGCTGGCTTGGGCGTATTATGGCACTAAAGGCTGGACCTATATTTTCGGGGAAGGCAAAGGCAAGGAATTGATCTTTAGTCTAATTTTCTGTCTCTTCATTGTGATCGGGGCCTCGGTTCAGCTCAGCGCCATCCTCGATTTTGCCGATGCGCTTATCTTTGTCATGGCGATCCCTAACCTGATCGGGCTTTATATTCTTGCCCCTGAGATTAAACGTGACTTGGCAGCTTATTGGTTAAAATTTGAATCTTAAAATCCATCTCTACAAATAGCCTGCGAAAACAAACATCAAAAACAGTCATGTCAACCGACTCATTATCGTGACATGTGTTATATTTCCGATAGGTTTGAGTAAAGATACCCCGTAAAGGCTTAGGCCAATATAAACTTACTATCTCACGCTTGTGACTCCCTCTTGATTACTTAATCCTCTAAAGTCTGTTTATAACATATTTACATCACCAAGCTTTACGGATCTCTCATGCCAAGTTTTTCAAGAAAAGTCGCGCTAGGAACGCTAGGAACGCTAGCAACAAGTTTGATCATCGCGTGTCAAACTCCCGCCACCTCCACTAGGGAAAATAGTTTTCTGCAAACGGACAATAAGCGGAATGTTTTAAGTTTCGCAGACACCTTAGAACCCGTTCTCCCCTCAGTTGTGCGTATAGGTAGGTTAAAAACTAATTCTGAAGGCGAATTTCATCTCTCTGGCTTGGGGTCTGGAGCTGTTATTGATAATAAAAATGGCTACGTCATAACCAATGCTCATGTCGTTAATGAAGGCGAAGGATTTCTCGTTAATGTTCCTGATGGCCGTGTTCTCAAAGCCAAACTTATCGGGATGGACATACCGACCGATATAGCGGTACTCCAAACCGATGATTTACGCGTAGATGCCGTCACAATTGCCAATTCTGATAATCTACGAGTTGGTGATGTTGTTTTCGCTGTAGGCTACCCCTTGGGACTAGAACAATCCCTCTCATTAGGCGTTGTCAGCGGGCTTGGGCGCAGCAGTTCCCGCGATGGTTTACAAGACTTTATACAAACCGACGCGGCTATTAATTCGGGAAATTCAGGCGGGCCATTACTGGATAGTCAAGGACGTCTTGTCGGCATTAATACCGCTATTGTCAGCCGCAGCGGCGGCAATAATGGCATTGGGTTTTCTGTCCCTACTGCCTTGGCAACACAGGTTACTGATCAATTGATCCGTTATGGCGAAGTTCGCCGTGGGTCTATTGGTGTTCAGTCAATACGCGTTAGTGAGGAAGCCTCGAAGATTGTCGGCATAGATCATTGGGACGGCGCCTTTATCACTAATATTCGCTCGGGAAGTCCCGCAGAGCGAGCTGGCCTAAAAGCCGGAGATGTGATCACGGCCTTTGATGGTAAAAAAGTAAAAACGCCTCATGCTCTAAGAGCTTGGTTAGGGGTTGCTGAAACAGATTCAACCCATAAGCTTAGTTATATTCGAAAAGACGGCGTTGAAAACACAGTCAATATAACCGTGGCTGATGCCAAATCTTTATTGGTTGCAAGTCTTGAACAATTAGGAGCCTTTATTCGTCCCTTAAAAACCGAGGATAATGCGCCCCCCAATGTCAAAGGACTTTATGTTTATCGTGTCGCCAAAGATAGTCCAGCAGAACGTGCGGGGCTCATGGTTGCTGATATCATCGGAGCGATCAATAATAAGCAAGCCGACACCATGCAGGACTCTAATCGGCTGGTTAGTCAATCCAAAGGCCGGGCACGATTGCTCGTTTTCAGATATGGCGTGGCAATACCCATTATCATCGAAGAATAGAGGAAAACTGCGTTAATTCAGTTTAACCTTCAGGCTCGAAATGGCGTGAACGAAATTATTTGGGGCGATGGTTTGCTCACCTGTCCAATGCATATTGGGGAAGCGGTCCAAGATTTTTTCATAGGCAAGGCGTAGCTGTAAATTGGCGATCCGGCTGCCAAGGCATTTATGCGCGCCATGGCCAAAGGCGAGATGCTTTGCGGCATTGTCTCTGAGAATATCAAACTTGTCAGGGTCAGGAAAAACTTCTGGATCGCGATTGGCTGCCCCGTACCAGAGGATAACTTTCTCGTCTTTTCCGATTCTTTGCCCGCGCAGTTCTGTCTCTTGCAAGGTTGTCCGCCGCATATGCATTACAGGTGATGTCATACGTAGAGATTCTTGTAACATTTTCGGAATAAGAGAGACATCCTCCTGCACTATTTTTTTTTGATCCGGAAATTGCGTCAATAACCGCATCGTGCCCGATAAAGAATTACGGGTCGTATCATTTCCTGCAAAAATAATCAGAAGCCATGATCCGTCTAAATATTCTTGCGGGAGGAGTTCATTCCCCATTTTTGAATTAGCTATAGCAGTCAATAAATCCGCGCGCGGATTAGCGCGACGGTCGGCCATAATGCGCTCCCCATAAGCAAACATCTCTTTGACGTTTTTGATATAGCGCGGAATGAACATAGGGTTATTCTTAAATGTATCCCAAGGCGCGGAAGACACTTGAGCGGCCATTTCCAAATAATGCATCCAGCGCACAATATTGGGCCGGTCTTCTTCGTCCACGCCGAGCATTTCGCACAAGGTATAAAGCGGTAATTGCTCTGTAAAAAGTTTGACAAAGTCCGCCTCTCCTGATTTTTGAGCCTCCGCTTCAACATTATCCAGAAGCCTATCAATTTTATGACTCACATTTTCAGTGAGGGTCGCCACAAATTTCGGAATGAAAAAGTCTTTTTGCTGAATACGGAGTTCCATATGGCGAGGCGCGTCTAGATTAATCAAATTATTCATTGCCGCTGGAAATAGCTTTTGAGGAAAGCGTAAATATTTAGGAGGTTGCGCCATGTTGATGGAACCACGCTCTGATGAATATATATCCGGAGATAATTCGGCGGTTTTAATATCTTCATACCGAGTGAGGGACCAAAATCCGCGAGCCTTTCTCGGCAAAGATGTCCATGACACTGGGGCGAGCTCGCGGAGTAATTTATAATACTCAAAGGGTTGGCCTCGTGTGAAAGCCGCAGGACTACCAAGATTAAAATTCCCAACCGTCGGAAAAATAGCCGGAAAACGCGGCTCACGTTGCTGAATTTCCTCTAAGACAACATCACTAATCAAACGCATAACTGTTTATGACCTGAATTCATAATTGAAGCAATAATTCTAACTTGCATAGCCTCGTATCATTATCGCATATGGACTCACAGATTAAAGGATATCAAATGCGCCCAAATGAAAATGCTCCTGCGGCTGTGACTGTGACCCGTTTGGTCGACTATAAGCCGCCCAATTTTGAGATCAGTTCAGTGTATCTTGACTTTGATCTCGCGCCCAAAACAACCCGCATCAAAAGCACGCTACAGATTAAACGCCTCCGTGCAGGGTCGCTTAAGCTCGATGGCGATGAAATAGACCTAAAATCCGTCAAAATTGATGGCCGCACACTCAAACGTAGCGAGTACCGCCTGACTCAAACTCAGCTAATTTTAGACAACACGCCTGACCAGTTCACCTTGGACATTGAAAACACCTGTAACCCTGCTGCTAATTCTACCTTAATGGGGCTTTATGTATCGGGCGGACGGTTTTGTACTCAATGCGAAGCCGAAGGCTTTCGCCGGATTACCTATTATCTTGACCGCCCCGATGTCTTATCTGTTTTTACAGTCAAAATAACCGGTGACAAATCCCAATATCCTTATTTGCTCGCGAATGGAAATATGACTGAAAGCGGCGCTCTATCAGGTGGAAAACATTACGCCATATGGGCAGACCCCTTCCCTAAACCTTGTTATCTCTTCGCTTTAGTTGCTGGACAATTTGATACTTTAGAAGACAGCTTTACCACAATGACCGGACGCGACATTCCGCTGACAATCTATGTCGATCCTGGTGACGCCCCGCGCGCAGAATATGCAATGGACGCCCTAAAACGCTCAATGACATGGGATGAGCAGGCTTTTGGCCGTGAATATGACCTTGACCGCTTCATGATTGTCGCCGTACGAGATTTTAACTTTGGCGCAATGGAAAATAAGGGCTTAAATATTTTCAACTCCGCACTCCTACTTGCGGACGGGGCCAGCGCCACAGATATGAATTTCGAACGCATAGAATCTGTTGTTGCTCATGAATATTTTCATAACTGGACAGGCAACCGCATAACTTGCCGTGACTGGTTTCAACTATGCCTGAAAGAGGGTTTTACCGTCTTTCGAGATCAGGAATTTTCTGCGAGTCAACGCGGGGCCGCGGTTCAACGCATCAAAGATGTACGCGCTCTGCGAAGTCGCCAATTTCCTGAAGATGCGGGCCCTCTGGCTCATCCCGTCCGGCCTAGTGAATTCGTAAAAATCGATAATTTTTATACAGCTACTGTCTATGAAAAGGGCGCAGAATTAATTCGCATGCTCAAAACAGTCATAGGAAATGAGGCATTTCGAAAAGGCTGTGATTATTATTTTGAAAGTTTGGACGGCACGGCCGCAACGGTTGAACAATTCATTGCCTGTTTTGAAAAAACCTCAAGGCAAGACTTATCCCAATTTATGAATTGGTATGATCAGGCTGGCACACCCCAGTTAGATGTGAGCCGTCAAGCAGGCCAAATTACATTTTCACAAGACACACAGCCAACGCCGGGACAACCGAAAAAAACGGCGCAGATTATACCTATACGCTGGCAAGCTATTGGTGATGATGGCCCCTTAAATGACCCTCAATTGACAATTTTGACGTCAGATACACACGTGGTAAACCTAACAAATACTCAGAGCCTTTCAGAAAAAGAATATAGCCTCTCTATTCTACAAGATTTCTCAGCCCCGGTTATTTTGAAAAGCAGGCAAGACGCAAAAGACAACCTACGCCTAATGGCAAATGATCCCAATGAATTTAATCGATGGGAAGCTGGGCAATCTTTAGCCCGAAGCCTATTAGGCCGGATGACACAATCAATTGAAACAGGTCAAATACCCCCTAGCGATCCTGCTTTGGCTCGATATGTTAGGGCGTTGAAACACACACTAAACAACATTGAATTTGATCACAATTTCAAAGCTCTGGCTTTAACAGTTCCCACTAATACCGAAGTACAACAAAGCCTCGAGCAAGCAGACCCTATTGCAGTTGATCTCGCAGGCCAATGGCTTAACCGTGCAATTGCGGACGGTTTACAGGCTGATCTTTTACGTCAATATCATGAGCTTCAAGATGAAGGCATATTTAACCCTTCCTCTGCGTCAGCAGGGCGGCGTGCCTTGAAAAACAAATGTCTTTCTTTGCTTGCATCATCTCAAAATCCAATGGCCGCCCCTCTGGCGATTGAACAATTTAACACAGCTACGAATATGACCGATGAATTATCAGCACTGATCACTCTGGATAAACTTGGCGGTCGCCGCGTCGACCAATCCATGAACGACTTTTATAACAAGTGGGAAAAAAGTCCGCTAGTCATCGATAAGTGGTTTAGCGTACAAGCTGGCCGTCAACACCCGAACGGCATATTGGCTATGGAACAGCTAACCCAGCATAATGCTTATGACGTTCGTAACCCTAATCGCGTTAGGGCTTTGATCGGAAGTTTTGCGATGAGTAATACTCATCTCTTTCATCATATAAATGGTCAAGGCTATGCGTTCTTTACGCAGCAGGTGTTGGATATGGATAACCGAAACCCCTCAGTCGCTGCTCGTCTTCTGGGTATTTATGAAATTTGGCGTAAATTAGATTCTGAACGACAAAGCATGATACAAATTCAGCTACGCAAAATTATTGAGAGTAAACCCTCTAAAAACGTCCTCGAAATCGCCGCAAAAGCCTTAGGATAATCTTTATAACCTTCTGATAATCAGGTCAGATGGTAGATATTCGCACGGCAGCCGGGTTTAGAACCCATATATCCGAGCAAAGGTATTCCGTCTTTCGCCAGCCTATTGTTGATCTGAAAAACGGCAATATTCATCACCATGAATGGTTGGTTCGATTTGATCATGACAAAGAGATTGAAGGAGTTCTTCGACCTGCAGAACTTACGGGGGTTATTCGTGATCTTGACCTGTCTATGTTGGCTCAAGCGATCTTAGTTCTCAACGAAAACCCTGATGATACGGGTATCGCGATTAACTTATCCGGAGCTTCCGTCGATAAATCCACGTTTAAAGGCTCAGTTATGGCCTGTTTGACGGCACTCGAAGCCTCGCCGACAAAACTTGTGCTAGAATTGACCGAAAGCTGGGACATGCATGACTTGGCTTTAGCCGAAAGCCTATTATCTGAACTCAAAACACGCGGTCATCCTGTTTGTCTCGATGATGTAGGCTCAGGGGCAGCATCTATACGTTATTTACGAGCACTCCCCGCAAATTGGTTAAAAATTGATGGTGGCTTTGTCGCTGCAGCCTATAATTCAATGCGTGATCGCGCCATTTTAGTCGCGCTATTATCCTTACGCGATGCATTAGATGTGCGATTTATTGCTGAGGGCGTGGAAACCAATGATATTAAGGAATTTGTTACTCAATTAGGGTTTGATGCGGCTCAAGGTTACGCAATAGGTAAACCTGAACCTGAAACGAGAATTAAACGCATATTAGGCGTAAATTAAAGGTAATATTAACCGCGTTTTGTTCGACTAATGGTGGTTGACAAATTACGCTAAAGCTAAGTGATTCGAAAAGGTATGAACGTGCAAACAGGGTCTATAAATCGACAGATGCCGGCTCAACCGTATCCACACGGGCGCAAAGCGCAACCTCGCAATGGTCCGCCTTTTTCGCCAAACCAGCACTCATCCTCATTTCAAACACCTGTAGAAATTATTCCCAATAAAAACGACCGAAGCGGGTTTTCTACTGGTTTAAATAATTTATCAGAAGCTATTGGGCAAAGTTCACTGCGTAGACTGTTAATAAGTACTGTCGCCTTTTTTGTCTTATTCGCTATCGTAGCTCTCACTAAATTTTACTTCGACCATTCACAATCTAAGGCCCTAGAAACGGCTAGATATCAATCTGAATCTATTAGCAACGCTAAAAGTATTACTCGAACTTTAGATCATCAAATTGCTTGGATGGATACAGCCATTGGTGTCAGTGGAAGCTCACAACAGACGATTGACTTTGTTACGCGTGGTCAAGGAGTCATCGCAGCTGCACTAATTGATCAATCAGGGCGAATTTTATCAGAAACCCCAAAATCAGGGGAGGCTTTGAAACAAATAGACCGCCGAAACTTTCCGAAGGGTGGAGTTCAGGTTTCCTCATTAATCGGCAAGGACGGCATTATTACGCCGGTTATTACTCGGCGCGCCCAAGAAAAATTTTTGATTATAGCGCTCACACCCGGAATATTATTAAATCAAAAAAGACCAAATATGTCAGTCGTACTTGATGGCGGACGCGTCATTGATGGTCCTCCACAAATAGGAACTGCGGGCACGTTGGATCATTACGCCCTGACAAATACCAAGTTAAATACCCTCACTTCATCAAGTGAAAGTGAAATATCACCTCACAAAATATATGGCCAAAAGGTTTGGATAACCTCAGCAAGAGTACCAAACTCATTCCTGACCGTTGTCGACACCCACCCCAGAAAACTATCACCAAGTTTTCTTAATAACCTTCTTCTCTTCTCTTTATTATTTGCGGGTTCGGCTTGGTTAATCTGGACTCTCCTAAGAAACATGCTGAGACAACTGTCTGAACTGCGCGAGCAAAAAACAGCCGAGGAAGTCTCACAACAGCGCTACCGCGCTGCTCTGGATGGCTCTAGAGGGGGTGTTTGGGAAATTGATGTAAGCCGTAATCAAGCTTACATCAGTCAATCTTTAGCTGAACTTTTAGGATTACCTACCAAAGAACATACACTATCAATGCCTCAGTTCTTAGGACTGTTTCATTCTGCTGATCGCGATAAACTATTATCTCTCATCAGGCGTTCTCATGTGAGCGGCGAATTTGAAATCGATGTCAACTCTGCTCACTTACCAATCTCTCTCGCATGTCGTGGGCGGCCATCCATTAGAGGGTCTGACCAAGCCAAAGTTGTTATCGGCATGGCATTAGACGTTACAGAAATGCGAGGCGCACAAACCCGCCTGCAAGCTGCAGAAGCACGTCTTGTAGATGCGCTAAGTTCGATGAATGACAGTTTTGTTATTTGGGATCAATTAGACCGCTTAGTTCTATGGAATAATAAATTCGCTGACTTTTTTGGCATCCAGGCAAGTAGCCTCCAGCAAGGGTTAGATTATGCTACAGTTGAATATCACGCTAATAACGCCATCGAAAATACATATTCGTTGGAAGATGGAGCTGGGTCTGAAATTCAACTAAAAGATGGGCGTTGGATTCGTTATCTAGAAACCCATACAGTCGATGGAGGTCGTGTCAGTATCGGAACAGAAGTCACCGCAATACGTACACGTGAACATCAATTGCAAGTCAATCAAGACGCTTTACAAAAAACAATCAATGTTTTGAAAAAATCCCAAGTCCGTATTGTTGAGCTGGCGGAAAACTATGAACAAGAAAAGATAAGAGCCGAAGAAGCCAATCATTCTAAATCTGAGTTTTTAGCGAATATGAGTCATGAGCTACGAACCCCGCTCAACGCTATTAATGGGTTTTCCGATATTATGAAAAAAGAAATGTTCGGCCCTCTTGGTGATCCAAGATATAAAGAATATGTCAGTGATATTCTCTTTTCAGGACAGCACCTTCTGTCTTTAATTAACGATATTTTGGATATGTCAAAAATTGAAGCTGGTAAGATGACGTTAAACACCCAAGTCCTTCAAATGAACGATATGATTGGTCAAGTCATTCGTATTGTAAGAGGTCGTGCTGATGATAATCGGTTGAAATTGATATATGATGAAATTAGCCTTCCTGAGATCGAAGCAGATCCACGTGCAGTCAAACAAATATTATTAAACCTGACAACAAATGCTATAAAATTTACACCCGAAGGCGGCGTAGTAACTATCGCAGTCGAACCAAAATCAGCAGGTTTAATCATACGCGTGTCAGATACAGGTATCGGTATTTCCGAAGACGATATACAAAGGCTTGCTCAACCCTTTGAACAAATTGATAGCCAACATTCTCGCAAGCATGAAGGAACAGGACTTGGATTGGCCTTATCTAAATCTCTTGTTGAGTTACATGGTGGTAATTTCAAAATTGAATCAGTTGTCGGTGAAGGAACCACTGTCATTTTCACGCTTCCTAACAAACCGCGAATCGTTCAACCCGTACAAACAAATACAGAAGTTGGAAATGAAATTTCACGCTTGGCACAAGATATTGCAGATGTCCTAACTGTCGGCGAAATGGGAAACATAGATAACACTTCTCCGTTACCTGTAGCACCGCCCCCTCCTATAACCACAGTTCCGGTAGAAAGCACACCATCTCCAGAGCCAACGGAATTTATTCCCCATCAAAATCCAATTACGCAACCGGCCCAATCCATAAACCCAGCCGCATAATTAAGTCGATAATTTAGCCCTTATATTTTTTCGACGAGGAAAAACTATAGACGCATTCAATCCTGGGCTGGCCTGTGTTGTTCCTAATCCTGCGGACATAACAAAATCAGCACGATGAAGGTCCGCTACGGCTTCTACTAAAGTTAATCCAAGACCGCTACCTGGCAGAGTTCGGCTTTTGTCCAGTCTGACAAAACGTTCTTTAACACGATCTCGGTCTTGTTCTGGGATTCCCGGACCATCATCCACAATCGATATAACGGCGTGACCAGCTTTATTTTTTAAAAGCTCCAAACAAATTTCACCGCCTTTAGGCGTGTATTTAATAGCATTTTCAATAAGGTTTGATACGGCCTGCGAGAGTAGACCTCTATCAGCAAGAATTCGAACACCCGAAATTATATTTGACTTAAAGTGCAACCCCGCATCTTCGCAAGCGGGTTCATAAAGTTCGGCTAGATCATCCAAAATAGGTTTTGGATCAATATCCGTTAAAAGCTCTCGGCGCTCGCCCGCTTCAAGACGAGCAATACGCAAAACACTATCAAAAGTTTTAAGGAGTTCACTAGCATCTCCAGCGGCTGCAAATAGCGTGTCAGCTTCTTTTGAATCTCCAAGTTCAACAGCCGCGCTTTCAAGGCGAGTTCTTAAACGAGTCAGAGGCGTACGTAGGTCATGAGCCACACTATCACCTGCATAACGCATGGCTTTCATAAGACGGTTAATGTGATCAAGCATTGAATTAAGGTGCTCGGCGAGCATATCCATTTCGTCCTCTGAATGATTACGCGGCGCGCGGCGATCCAGATTGCCCGCCCTTACATCATCGGCGAGTTTATTGAAGGCCTCAACACGACGCGTGAAACGCCGTGAAACATACCAACTGGAAATTAATCCTAAAATCAGAGCTATTCCCGAAGACGTCAAAATAGCTGTCCGCACACGTACCCCTGTTCGCATCGTAGCTTCGACATCTCGCGCAACGACGAGGATGGCCGCAACCCCATTAGGGGTTCGGATAGGCCCAATTAGGCCACGGGCGCGCCTATCCTTTAAATCAGCTTCATCACTTTCGGGATTACTATAGGTAAAGGGGAGCTTTTTAAATTCGTCAGGTTTAAGACCTGTCAGCAATGGAAGATCGCTTCCCTCTGCTGTGACGTCCTGAAATACAAGGTTGCCTGCTGCAATATTGTCGCCTAGCAAAGCATACCAGCCTTCTGATGAAGCGGAGCGGATAATGACCTCCCGATCAACGGCTACAATCCCTTTATCATCAAAAATATTTTGAAACTCAGAAAACTCTGTTTCCAATGCCCTATCCACACGGCGGAGCTCAGATTCAATTGTGGCATAATAGACATAGCCCATGGCCACGAATAATGAGACAACAAACAGAAATGCACCCAACAGAGATAATCTGAAGAGTGTATTTCTCGAGAGTTTTTTAAGAGCCTCAATCATTGAGACAGAGTTAGGGATTTGACCTTAAACCTGCAAGCGATAACCCGCCCCGCGGACTGTGTGCAAAAGAGGTTCCTCAAACTCCTTATCGATCTTACCTCGAAGGCGCGAAATATGAACATCTATAACATTGGTTTGGGGGTCAAAATGATAATCCCAAACTTTCTCCAAGAGCATTGTCCGCGTCACAACACGGCCAGCATTACGCATCAAACATTCAAGTAAACGAAATTCGCGAGGTTGAAGCAGAACTTTTTGGCCCGCGCGGCGTACTGTACGTGCAAGCAAGTCCATTTCCAAATCGCCAACTTTCAACTTCGTGACAGCAGCAGAAGGATCTGATCGGCGACCTATCGCTTCGACGCGGGCTAGAAGTTCTGTAAATGAGTAGGGTTTAGCCAAATAATCATCACCACCGGCCCGAAGACCTTCAACCTTATGATCAACTTCGCCCAATGCGGATAAAATAAGCACTGGCGTGGCATCACCATCTTCTCGTAAATCTCCTAAGACCTCGAGTCCATCTCTCTTAGGGAGCATACGATCAAGTATAAGCGCGTCATAATCTGCAGCCCGCGCCATTTCCAATCCAAGATCTCCGTCAGGGGCTAAGTCGACTACGTGACCCGCCTCCATTAAACCTTTACGGACATATTCAGCCGCAACTTCGTCATCTTCGACAACTAATATTCTCATTTCATTCTCCTAGAAGTGGACCCCCATCCCAGTTTATTTTATATTTACAATGGCAGCACCATGAAGGTTTCTCGGCCATCTTTGAGACGTACATTCATCACTAAGCCATCTTGTTTCGCAATACGGGCATTAAGCACAATCGACCTTAATGAGGCGACTTCAGCCAATGGCTGTGCGTCAGCATCCAATAAAACCATGCCTGTTTTAAATCCGCCTTGCTCCGCACCGCTACCAGGCGTTACGGATTCAACATAAATCCCCACCTGATCAGGCCGCATGCCTATAGCGTTACGAAATTCAGGACTTAAATCTAAAACCTGTAGACCTGTATCTATATTGACTTTCGGACCAGCGGGCTGTTTTGGGGGTGGAGGCGGTAGACCTTGGGCAATTGCTGATGCTCGTTCAATATCCGTTTTTTCTGGTCGTTCCCCAATCGAAACATCAAGCGAGTATGTTTTTTCCTCTCGCTCATATATCATTTTGGCGACATCTCCCGGACGTAAGGCCCCTATAGCGCGTGTCGCTTCGACAGAATTACGCACGGCTTTATCATTTATACGTAAAATAATATCGTCAATTTGAAGACCATATGTTTCAGCAGGGCTACCCGCGACAACGCTTGTAATCGTTGCCCCTGATTTATAAACACCATTGCCATCTTCGAGTTCAAAAGTCGCTGTTCGTAATCCGGCTCCTAAATATCCACGGCGGACTTTGCCATCTCTTCGTATAGACGAAATAACATCTTCTGCTGTGCCATGAGGGATCACAAAGGCAATACCCACACTGGCACCTGTCGGAGAATAAATCGCCGAGTTCACACCAACAACATCGCCTTTAAGGTTAAACAACGGCCCACCCGAATTACCTCGGTTAATCGTAGCATCCGTTTGAATATAATCCACATAAGAACCACTATCAACGCGAGACCGGCCAATGGCGGAGATAACGCCCAAGCTTGTTGATTGGCCAATTCCAAAAGGATTTCCAATCGCAACGACCCAGTCGCCAATTCGGGTCTTGGGCCCGGAATGAAACTTGACATGCGGAAAGGATTCACGGCTTTCTATTTTCAACAGCGCCAAATCTGTTTCTTCATCCGTACCAATAATACTTGCGGGATATTTACGTCCATCGTTGAACTCAATTTCAATATTGGTTCCACCGTCTATGACGTGATAATTAGTAACGACTTCTTTCTGCTGTGAAATTATAAAGCCGGACCCTTGACCTTCAGACGTAGTTTCCCCATCCGCTGTAGTCACGATGATATTCAGGACAGACGGGCTGACTTGCTCCACGAGATTCGCGATTGAGGGCAATGACGAAATCGGTGTGTGATAAAGGTTAGAGGAAGTTTGTGGAGCTTGTGGTTGGGTTGCTGGCGCGGGTAAGGTCGTTGGCGCAGGTTCCGGTATTTGCTGTAAGGGAGATAAACTTCCAAATTGCGGCTCTGACTGTTCCCTGAGCGGTGAAAAAACTTCAACATCCTGCACCACCGTTTGTGTCGCAGTATCATTAATTATAGGCACAACATTCAGGGTATCTTGTGCAGCCACCGAAACCGATGTTCCCAAGACTAACATTGAGACTCCTATTGGCCCCAAGATAAAATTTTCAATTTTTGAAGGCACAAATCACTCCAAGCTAATATGCAGTGTGTCAAACTGAATATATCCTAATTCTGTCCAAAACATGACAAGATTGTCATATTTGGGCTCGACCTATGATTTTTCGAAAATAAGGCATCTATTTTCTCTTGGCATCACAATGCGAGCCCTGAGATTAAACCCCTGTTCACTAAATATATGCTTAACGCGGCTTAACTTTCTGACACCCCATTCTAGGTTTCTCGACTGCAATGTGGTATTAAAATCAAGGTTTGACTGCGCGGTTTTATCGCCTTCCATAAAGGGACCGTAAATTATGACCTGTCCCTTAGACTTCACAATATGTTTTGAGCCTTCAGCAAGACCGAGAGCCGCCTTCCAAGGCGCAATATGAATCATATTTGCGCAAAATATAACATCCATCTTTTTGATTCCGTCCCACCAGTTCTCATCTATCGTATTAATTGGTAATGCGGCTAGAATTTGACCGCCTCTATCTTTTGACCAATCGTTTTGGGAAGCTCGAGAGGCTTCATCTGGGTCGGAGGGTTGCCAGATAATATCGCGGCGTAATCCGCATATATGAAAACCGTGTTCTCCTGAACCGGAGGCGATCTCTAAAATACGGGCCTCTTGTGGTAATTGTTTGACCAATATTTCACCAATAGGTCCTTTATTCCTCGCCGCTGTCGGTGAGAACAACCGCACACCGCTTTGGTCGCGATTTTCAAGATGTATAGGAGATTTCATACCGCTATAAACGCCGTGGTATAATTAAAAGAGATCTTAATCCTCCCATATCGGACTTCCCAAGTGTTAAATTACCTTTATAGGCTCGCGCCAGATCGTCCACAATCGCAAGACCCAACCCGCTCCCGGGTGTTGCCTCATCCAATCGTGCACCGCGTTTTATCGCCTCTTCATATTGATCTTCTGACATACCCGAGCCGTCATCAGAAATCGTAATAATAATCTTCCCTTCATCTTCTGCCTGTATCTTTGCGCTGACATGAATAGCTGATTTCGTCCATTTGCAGGCATTATCCATAAGGTTTCCGGCCATTTCTTCTAAGTCGCGCTTTTCTCCGCGAAAAACAAGACCAGGTTCAAGATCGATATCAAAATCTATCGCTTTGTCTCGATAAATTCGTTCCAAAGTCCGGCCAAGCCCTTCCAATGTTTCATTGACCGAAGCAGAAACACCAATGGCTTGGCCGCGTGCGGCCGCACGGGCGCGCCTAAGGTGATGATCAACTTGGTTCTTCATTGTTTGTGTCTGACGACCCACAACTTCGGAAAGTTTTGAATTGGACGTTTGAACCTCATTTTGCAAAACCGCTAATGGTGTTTTCAAAGCATGAGCAAGATTGCCAACATGAGTGCGAGCGCGTTCAACAACGTCTTTATTATGCGTGATGAGTGAATTAAGCTCAGTTGCAAGTGGTTGAATTTCAGTCGGGTAATTTCCATCGACTTGACCTGAACGGCCTTCACGGACATCGACAACTTTATCCCTCAAATCAAAAAGCGGTTTCAAGCCCGAGCGAACTTGAGTCATGATCGCGATGACAAGTCCTATCGAGATCAAAAGCATCAAGCCTGAGGCGGTCAATGCAAATTGAAGAATACTCTTTTGCGCGGGGCGGCGATCTGCCGCCGCCACCATAACCACCGGGGCTTGCATATTTGGCAAGACAACTTGGCGGGCCACAAGACGTAAGGGCTCATCCCCGTCAGGGCCATCCGCTGAAGACCTAATTTCTTCCCCTTGTTGCTCTTGCAATCGCAAAACATCACTTTTTGGGATGGTCATGCCCGCCCCATAAAGCGAACGGGATGACGTTATAGGACTAATAACGCCGTCATCTTGTAAAAAACCTATCAACCAATAACGACCAGACAAGGCCCGTTGATAGCGCGGATCAAGAGGCTTTCGGCTCAGACTGAGCGTACCATCAGCCACCTCTGCCGAAGCGATAAGTGATGTGACCGCGCTCACCAGAGGGTCATCAAAACTCCGATAAGTGGTGTTACGATAAAGCCACGTTAACGTAAGCGCAGTCAAAAGCAACAAAGGTAAAGCCCATAAAACGGCTCGACGTACAAGACGTATGACTAATGAGTGGTTCGCAGAATTAGGCGGCGTGAGCGTTGGTGTCGTGGCCCCCGTATCTGTCATGTTTTACTTGGCTTTCGCCTCTTCTGGATCAGTTAATCGATAGCCGAGTCCTCGAACCGTTTCGATACGGTCAGTCCCGATTTTACGACGAAGACGGCCCACAAAAACCTCAATCGTGTTGGAATCGCGATCAAAGTCTTGATCATAAATATGTTCAACCAATTCGGTTCGCGAAATCACGCGCCCGCGATGTGTCGCCATATAACTTAAAAGCCTAAACTCATGAGATGTGAGTTTAATTGCCATACCGTTGACAAAAGCCCGAGCAGATCTGTTATCTACGGACAAATCTCCGACATCTATAGTATCCGTGGTATGGCCCGCCGCGCGGCGCAACAAAGCCCGCAACCGCGCCATCAGCTCTTCGGTGTGGAAGGGTTTGGTCAAATAGTCATCTGCGCCTGCATCAAAGCCGGCGACTTTCTCGCTCCATTGATCTCGAGCTGTCAGAATGATAACCGGAAATTCTTTTCCATCCGAACGCCATTTTTGCAAAACACTGACACCATCAATAATAGGAAGTCCAAGATCAAGGATAACCGCATCATAAGGCTCTGTATCACCAAGATGATGTCCTTCTTCGCCGTCACCAGCCGTATCAACGGCATAACCAACATCAGTTAAAGCGTCTTTTAGTTGACGGGATAGATCGGGATCGTCTTCAACGACGAGAATACGCATAGGGCCTCACAAGTTTGAAAGGATCGAATCTTAGAGACTTACCTTTTGACACGTCCGGTGTTGGCGTCAATAAAAACATCGACAACACGCCCATCTCTAGCAATAACACGCACGCGATATGTATTACCATTACGCGATATATCGACAACCTCACCACCTCGCACATGACGTCGGGCGATCGATTTAGCTTCAGAGGCCGAAATTGAATTTTGCGCCCATAGCGGCAAAGTACGACTCGGCATACGGTAAATCTGGTTAGGCGCTATAAAACCTTGCTGAGTTTTATAATTTTTTTCAAATTTGTGCGGATGACCCTTCCACTTTCCGGGCTTCGCACTTGCAGGCATAGCTGTCGCGCCCACCAGTAATGCTGTGGTTATAGCGAGAGCAATATGTCTACGATTCTTGATCATAACCCGTATTTATACCTAGACCCCTGAACCTAATCTGAATATTCTCGTCAGAATTGATTTATTTTCATAATAATCACACCAACGAATTAACTTTAATTTAGCGCCTTACGAGGATTGAAATTATCTGTTTCAGGTGCCTTCTTAGCCCATTTTTTTAACGATTGGCTATCTTTTTCATCCAAAACAACCTGCAAAACCAATACTAAATCGCCCCCCTTTACCCCTTTGCCTTTCAGACGCATCTTGGTTCCGGTATTGCTCCCTGCTGGGATTTTTACTGTGATACTCCCATCGGGCAGGGGAATTGCTACTTTTGCACCAAGCACCGCCTCTTTAAGAGAAATCGGCAAGGTCAACCGCAATTTTGTCCCCTCTCGCGAGAAATGGGTGTGCGGTTTGACACTTATTTCAACCTTGGCATCTCCAGCATTACCACCTGCTATACCGGGCTTGCCCTTTCCCCTAACTCTCACGAGGTCTCCATCTGCGACGCCTTTTGGAATAGTCACAGATAATCCATTTTTAAGTTTTTTGCGGCCACCTTTCAAAGCTTCCAAAAAAGGCAGTGTCACTTTATAGCGTATATCCGCGCCTTTTTTTGGGGCTTGTCTGCGTTGGTTCATCCCACCGCGCATGCCGCCCATATTCATCCCAAATAGAGAGGAGAACAGCTCAGCCATCTCCTCTTGCCCGCCCATTTGTCCACGCCTAGCGCCGCCCATATTCGCGCCCATACCCGCAAAAGGGTTTTGACCTCCAAATCCGCCAGCGAAGGGATTTTTTTGCTGACCCGAGCTATCAACTTGCCCGCTATCATAACGCGCTTTCATGTTTTTATCGGTCAGGAGCGTATAGGCTGCTGAAATCTCCTTGAACCGCTCAGCCGCTTTCGGGTTATTCTTATTCACATCGGGATGATATTTTTTTGCCAAGGATCGATAGGCCTTACGGATTTCAGCATCCGAAGCCGAACGTTTCACACCGAGCAATTTATAGGGGTCTTTTGACATATATTATATTTATGGTGTGAGCTATAAGCTCGCAAGGGTTAAACGGAACACTATACAGAGAGAGATAGGTTGCTCCCCCAACCAAAAGTGCGGCTCCCTTGTGCAATTATGATTTGATGGCTATTCATCACCTCTGCAGCGCTTAAAGTTATATACGGCTTGGTGACTTCATAGTCTGCGATAATAGCCAGTTCCGTCATAAGCTGAACGCGGTATAGCTCTGTGTCTTCGCCGATAGGAACATCTAATCCTCCCCAGTTATCCCCGTCTTGGCGCGTTTGTCTTATCCATGAGAGAAAATATTGCTCGCCCTCTTGCTGTAATTTAGGGTGTACTGGTGCGAGAGGACGCAAATATTTAGCGCTATAGTCGGCTAGGAGCGGATCGCTTTGACGCTCAGCTGTTGTAGCACTAAAACTCACAGTCTCGCCAATATAAGACGCTGATAATGGCAAAGCCTGCCAAGAAGGGCCAAGCCATGTGATACGCGCCCCGGCGGGAATAATATCCATCATATCAGCCTCCGACCCATCTACGCCGCGTATCAAGTCTGAGAGGCTATAAGTGTCAGGGCCAATTAGTTCAGCAAACGCGGCCTGAAAAACTTCCCAGCCCGACTGCGTTTCTACCGCAAAGCGGTTACCACCCTTCAACACAGCCTCACGCGTTAATGATGACAAATTCGCAGCAAATTTCACATCTATCTTCGTTTGGTAATCCCACCGTCCAATTGGTCCGCGCGGCATCGACGTCAATAACGCGCCTATATGGACAGGACTGTTCACTGTGATGCTGCTATCAGGCCCTCTAACCGTGCCAGCAGAAAATGACGGAGCGATCACACCCATTAACGGCCCTATATGAGGGCCAGGAATATCCAATATTATGACTATGGGTTTTACAGTCCAATTAGGCTTAGATGTCACCGCTGCTATCGGACCTGATAAGGGTAATGGCTCTCCTGCATCGGCCAATTGTGCGCTGACGCGCAACGCGCCTAATCCTTCTAAAGACTCAACCTGCCAAATATCACGTCCAACATTCCGTACATCAGGCAAAGACACATAATCTCCGACTTCCAAATCAAGACGCGCCGCCGATAAAGTGAAACTCAATGACCTATCTCTTTTAACCGCACGTGATAAAATACTATTGGCCATGAAATTAGCAAAACCGTGATCCATAACCACGGGCGCGTTGATATCAATAATGCGGACTGTTTCCGCCGATTGGTCACGCGCACTGACAAGTCCTAATTGATAATCATTGGCTATATCAATGAAATGCACGCGGACATCTTTGATACGCGTTTCAGGGTCGGTTTTTGTTTGTGATAAAGATAGCGACAAATCATCCGTTATATCCCCCGTATTAAGAACGTGAACAGCTCCAATATTCATACTTGTAAACCGTAACCCTTGAGCAGCATCAATCAAATCAAATCCGTATAACCCAGCCAGCGGTGTTAGGGCCGCACGGCCCGTCATAGGTCGGTCTATATGATAGCCCTGCACAAGGCCTGTAAGCCGAGAGCTATCGATTTGAGTTAATCCACTTCGCCTGCAAATATCTGTAACGACATCTGAAAGTGGGATGAGCCCCATACGACCTATGAGCCAATGTCCGCGGCTCCAATTGTCACCATCCGCCCAAATGGCATCCCTAGCTGGGAAATCAGGGAAAGGCCGAGCATCCCAACACCAGACATTAATCATATCCGTATCGATCATCGAGCCATTATAAATATCTGACTCTGGATTATTGCTATTAGGGCCTGCCCAATAGTCGATGAAAGCTTCAAGATAGCGGCGTTGAATCAGATCATCCCGCGCGCCATTTGAATGGTAAGGAATACTGCCTTCAGACGACTTAGCATCATAAAAAACATTGGGCTGATTAGCTCCGTTATGAATAGCTGGACATCCGATTTCCATAAGCCAAATCGGTTTGCTTTGCGGCGTCCAATGTGTCGGCTTTGCGTCTTCAACACCGCTTGTACGGTTATAATGGGAATGCGACCACCAATGACGTAAATCTTTATAACGATAGACCCAAGGCTTACCCGCGCCCTCATCCGTGATAGGCGTTCGAATTTGCATATCACGTTCATCTGTTGAGGCGTAAAAATAATCATAGCCCTCGCCCGCCTCCATTTGGCTTTGAAGATAGTTTTTTTCATAAGCACTCGCCGTTGACGCAGCATCTAAATGCTCATCACCCTCTCGCCAATCAGAAAGCGGGAAATAAGCATCAATACCAATCGCATCTATCGCGTTTGATGACCAAAGCGGATCAAGATGAAAGCTTACATCACCACTGCCATCTTGGGGGTGATGGCCGAAATATTCCGACCAGTCAGCCGCATAGGTAATACCCGTCTGCGGACCTAAAACAGACTTAACATCTTGGGCCAGTTCCGCCAAATTTTTCACGGCAGGATAACCTCCGTTTCCATCTCTTAATGTCGTCAGGCCTCGCATTTCAGAGCCAATGACAAAGCGGTCAACTTGCCCTGATATGGCAGCAAGCTTCGCATAATGTAAAATAAACCGCCGATAGGAAAACTCGTTATCGCCAGAATAATCAGGGAGGTCATTTTTAATTCCGAAATCTGATATTTTAGCTGACCCAAAGAAGTCATCAATTTGATCTGTGACGCCGCTCGTATTTTCGCTTGACTGTGGATGACATGTTATGCGTCCCCGCCATGGGAAAGCCGCTTGCTCTACCCCCTCATAAGGATCTGGTAGATTATTACCTGCGGGAATATCCATCAAGATAAAAGGATAGAGCGTAACTTGATATCCACGTGACTTTAAGGCGCTAATGGTTTCTAAAATTGATTGATCAGAAGGTGTGCCGCCATAATTCGGGCGGCCATTTTCGTCCTGACTAACCAAATAAGCGCTCCCGCGTTTGATGCCGTTAACCTGCCAACTCACATCGGGAGTGACACGTGTTTTAGTTTCGACGCCGGGGTGAATATGGCACTGACCACACCGTAAATCCGTTCCAAACCAAGCCGTAATAATCGACACATTTTTGACATTGGGCAGCTGCGTTTCAAGTTGATCCAAGGCCAGTTCAATATCGGGCTTGCCTGATAGGTTATTGATATTTAATGCGCGCGCGGATAAAGTGAACGAAGTCTCTTCAGCCGTCTGTGTGCTATAGGCGAATTCACCCGAAGCCGGAATGAGATTCACTCCTCGTACCATTGTTTCCAATCGGGACTGATCGGTTTGTGAGACCGGGATACGTATGACCTCGGCATTTATTTGCGGCAAGCGCGCGCCATAATCATCAAGTGGAAAGTCTTCAAAAACCATATATGCCGTGCCGCGAAAGGCAGGCACCGCCCCGTCAATAACGCTAATGATCGGATCAGGGAGTTGAGTATCGCTCCCTTTGTAAATACGCCTCACAACTTCCGGGTTATTGAGCGGGACACCATTAGCCCATAATCGGTCGACGCCCAATATTTCACCTTCGCACAGACCAATCGCAAAACTAATTGTATAGCTGTAATTGCGCTGGGTCGGACCGCCACCTTTTCCGCCTTGAACACGTTCTTCAGTGACAATCTCTTTAAGACGCGATGCCCAAATCACCTGCCCCGCTAAACGAACACGGCCATAAACATGCGGCATGGGCGCCCCGTCCCGTGACGTCTGGAGGTGGAAGCTCTCCAGCCTTGGACCTTCAAATGTACGGTTGTCAAAAACGCGCGTAATTGCGTTAGTGGCAAATGATAGGGCCGCGCTGCCAGCCGTCTTGATAAGAGCGCTGCCTAACTGCTGAGCGCCAGCGACGATGAGTGTAGTCATAATATATTCTCGATTTTTTGAGTTTCAATTTCAGGAAAAGAAAAAGAAAAAACATGACGCTTCGTCCAATAGGGCACGAGGTAACTCTCGACGACGGCGCGGCCCCAATAGGCATGAATGATCCGGTCGGGCGCGCTCATAATCGCAATATGTTTACATGGAGCATTCGGGACCATACGAAACAGCAAAACATCTCCCGCTTGCACTTCATCATTAGGAAGTGGGGTCAGACATTTTTGCGCAGCCTCCAAGAGTGTCTCTTGTCCCAAACTCTCGGCCCAATCAGCTGTATAAGCGGGAACTGAGATTGGTTCTGCTCCATAAATTTGACGCCAAATACCTCGAATAAGGCCGAGGCAATCACAGCCAGCCCTTTTGACGCTGGCTTGATGTTGATATGGCGTATCAATCCAATCATAGGCCGTGGTTACTATCGCTGCCCTTGGGACATAAGCGGGGATATGCAATTGGGTCATTGATAACGCGAACTCCCGTCGCGAAGGTCACCTCTTTGCGGCGCGGCTTGTAGTGCGTCATCTCCAAGTAAAAATGGGAACCCCCTGAAGTTGATAATATTATTAAATTGTGCCTCACAGGCTTGGCGTGTGCGAGGGCAGGATGTTCCTGCAGGAAAATCAACTGGGTCAAGGCCACACCGTTCATCACCAAATTCGGCGTCACAAAGCTTGGAAAAAACCCGTCCGACTGAACGATCTAAAAGCACTGACTTTCCAACCCATTCCGCTTCAAAAGTGTCTCCGCTCTGGCGAATGCTCCCCAGCAAACCGCTGGCCATATGAACAATCTGGTCGGGCGCGCGCCAATTCACGCGGTAAGTGTCAAGAACGGCCTGCTCATAAAGACCGGACTTAATATCCGCCGGTTTTATACGCTCACTGTTCAGAACCCCTTGGACAGCGCCGTTATTAGCCGCAAAGCCAAGACGGGAATCGGTCTCCGCCGAGGTCAAACTTGAAGCGGCTTCATAGGTCACACCATCAACATCCAGAACACGGTCGTGGTTTGTAAACCCTAAAACCAATCCGTCTCGCCGCGTAATTTTCCACAACCAACACAAGGTCGTTACGGTTCCCGCGAGGTGATCTTTAAATTCACTAGAAATATTACGCATGGGCTAAGACCTCGATCAGTGGAATAGTCGCCGCCTGTCCCGCTCCAAAAGCTTCGAGCGCCAGATCCAAATGATCGGTATCAAAACGGACTTGAACATCAAATTCAAAGCCCGCCGAAAGGGTTGCGCCAGACATCGGAGCCGACAGAAAAATTATCTCCCCGCTCATATCGTCCAGATTATAAAGAGCAGGCGAAAGCGGCGTTTCATCGACCCCAATTACAAGGCTCTCGGCGATGGGTTTTGTGATAATACGCTCATAATGCCCGCCGCTATCTTGGTACGTTTTAATAAGTTGAAACCTTGTCTTCTTTCCATCCCCCATTGCGATAAGTTGATCGCTCGCCGCCGGAATTTCGCTCGGCTTACAAGACTTAAAGTCCAGCGGGTCGCGAAAGCGGAAACTATGAAGTTGTCCCATGCGCGCCTCGAAAAATGTGATGAGCTCGTGCAGCTCATCCAAAGTTTTTATACCTGCCCCTGCATTATAGCGGCGGCGCGAACCTGCATGAGGCGCATTGCGGTGTTCGCCCCCGCTGGCGAGTTGGGTAATTTCAGTGATGCGGCTAGGCCCACCGCTCGCCCCAAAGGCCAGAGAAAAAGGAAAAGAAATATCGTGAAAATCTGTCATAATAATTATTTCTAATGTGCAACCTAAGTAAAGCGCCGACCATCGGCGACGGCACGGGCAAGATTGGCTGAAATTTGTCCTTGCGAGCGTTTAAAACTGTCAGGGTTCGTCACACCGGAAACTGTCATATTCACATTGACGGACGGCTTTTGAAAATTATTCGTGAGTGACACTCCTAAGGATTGGGTTAAACCTCCCAGAGCCTGCTCAAGCGGGTTTGTAAAAAGTTCGGTAATGGCCAAGCGCGCTAAATCGCGCGTGATGGACTCTGCCAAATTATTGAAGGAAAATTCTCCAGATTTGGCCGCTTGGTCTAAGGCCGAAGAAATACGGTCTCCGGCAAGTTCAAAGGCTTTGGCGATGTTATCTGCGCTGTCTTTTGCTGCCTCTATGCCCGAACCATCGGCGAAGTCTTGAAGAGCCTCAGCCCCGTTATTGGTGTCCATATTTAGTTTCCATTTTTATAAGTTCGTCCTTGGTCATTGCGCACCGGCGGTTTGGAGGTGTGATTGAAAACCAATCAATCAATGACATTTCCCAAAACTCGGCAGGGGCCAGACCCAGCTGCATCACAGCTATTTTCTGCCAGGCGTCAAAAGGCCAATTCTCATTTTTTGACACGAAACGCCTCTTCAAATAATCGGCAAATTTCGGGCAGGGCTCTTGTGATATCTTCATCTGTAAAACTGGTCGGGACATCAGAACTGCAAGCGCGCATTAAAGAGCGTAACACCACACAGCCATGGTCTCGGCACATATCACGTAAACACTTCGCTAGCTCAGCAGGCCCTGAAATTGATAACTTTGAACTCATCTCAGCCAGAGCGCCCATCGTCAGGCGCAGACCATATTCACGGTTCCCGATCACGGCGGTTCCATCGCCTTTTTGATATCCCATTAGAGAGGCCCAAAGCTTGGCGCGCCTGCGCTCATCAAGTTCACATCATAGGTAACCTCGCCTTGATAGCTGCCAGCATAGGACAGAGTCGTGAGTAGAAAAGGTCCTTCGATAATGCCAAAATCAGGAATGATAAATTTATACTGATTTACCGATTGTTCAAAAAAAGCTGTGCGGGCCAAAGCATCTGATTGCGTATCGCGAAATAGTCCAGCCCCGTTAATCTCGGCAGATTTTACCCCCGCCCCCGGCAAGAGTTCTTTCCATCCCTGCGCGGAATCAGAATTGGTAATATCAACGGCTCGGGCATTAAGACGAAACGACTTCGTTCGAAGTCCCGCAAGAGTGATGAAATCACCCGCCACATTTTTGACTTTGACGAGCATATCTCGCCCCGATTGTGCAGCCATTAGGCGGCCTCCTCTTCTTGTATATTTTGATCCGTGATGTCAGTGGTAAAAGACAGGCGGATAAGCCCATGCAGAGTTCGTCCATCCGGCGCCCGCATAATGTCTGAATAGAGAATATGTTTGCGCACCAGATGGATATCGCCCAAGTCAAAGGGCCGTTCATTTACGGCTTTTGAAATAGCCTCAATGATATTTATCACTTCATTGCGCCCGCCATATCGGGACCACATATGCAATGATAAAATATGTGTCTGGAGCAAAGCCTCATCGCCGCTAATATCTTGCGTGCGCATAGGCCCATAAGTCAGATAAGGAAAAATTGGGTCTTCGGGTAAGTGATCATAAAGACGCGGCGCATTACCGAGCACAGTTTGAACCCCGCTATCTGTACTGAGCACAATTTGCAGAGCCCGCACAATATCAATGAGTGTTAGGCTGATCATTGTTCTTCCTCGCAAATTAAATGCAGGCGTTCTTGGCGGTTATCAGGGTCGGAATGGGTGATAACGCGCAGGAGTCTATGCCCCCACATCAGCTTGGCCTTTTCAGGAAAGTCTGACCTATATCTGAGAGTCACGCGGTAAGTTTGCGTGACCAGAAGCTGTCCGTTTTCACGAATTTCAGACACAGCTCTTGGCTCGACCTTGCCCCAGAATGCACGCAGAAAATCCCACTCTATTTTCGCCCCGCCAATATCGTCAGCCGTTTCTTTGGGGACATATAGGCCGAGCCTCACACGAAGATCGCCGATCATAACCGAACTGTCCGGTAAGGCATCAACAGTGCGTCAACCAACATAGGTACCGGACGCGTAAGCGCTTCATCGCGATGTTCATAATGTTGGGCGAGCAAGAGCAGTAGCGCTTGACGCAATTGCATCGGCACCTGCTCTTTCTCGGCGCCATATCCCGCGTCAAATTCAATCAAGAGCGCATTGGGGTCGACGGCATAATCTGAAAACAACTCGCGCTTTGTTACAAGAATATTCACAGGCGAGGCCCGTAAATTTATCTGAAGCTCTGCGAGCGGAATATCAATGGCCGTCCCATTCGCCTCAATCAAGGAAACCTTATGAACCCGCTTTACCGGACCGTGATTGATGTGAACCCCGCTTGTGCAAACCCGCGTCGTTGTAAAGAGGCGGCGGCGCGCGATCAGGCTGACGCATGCCATCTGCTCAATACGCTCACGCGCCGCACGGATCATATCCGTAATTAAACCATCTTCATGGTCATGATCGACACGCAAAAATTCTTTTGCGCCCTCCAGTGTTACGGGCTCGCCCGGCGGAGCATTTATATCGGTGATTGTCATTTTGAACTCTCTTTTCAGGCCATAAAAAAAGGCCGCTAAAAGCGACCTTGTGAAATTTAGTTTTGTGTGCGTTTTAGATGGCGCTAGTCTTGAGCAGCTTGATGGCATTGAAGTCCTGCACGCCCCCGCCGACACGTTTGGTCGTGTAGAAGAGCACATAGGGCTTGGCTGAATAAGGATCGCGCAGTACCCGCACGCCTTGGCGGTCCACAATCAGATAGCCGCGTTTGAAATCACCAAAGGCTATAACCGCATCTTCGCTACTTACATCGGGCATGTCTTCAACCTCAGTGAGCTTATAGCCCAGCAAAGTCGAAGGCTGGCCAGCCTCGGTTGAGGGTTGCCAGATATAATTACCGTCTGCGTCTTTGAATTTACGCACTTCGCCTAACGTGCGGCGGTTCATGATAAAACTCCCGCCCGCCCGATAGCGCGTCTTGGGCGCGTAGATCAGGTCCATAATCGCATCGACGGGCGCGTCAGGGTCAAAGCCGCCCGCTGTACCTGTTGCGATATAACCGAGATTGCCCCAGCTCTGGGATTGATCATCCGTTTGTGGATAGCTTAGAAGGCCCATGGGTTTATTGACCCCGTCACCCACCGCAAAGGCGGCGGTTTCTTGGGCCGCAAACACATCGCGCACTTCGTCGGCGAGCCATTGATCGACATCGGCCACACCGTCATCGAGCAAGGTCTGGGTCGCGGCGGGCATGGCGTAAAGCTCGCCTGCGGGGAAATCGAGCAGTTCTAATTGCGGAGCGTCTGTTTCCAGCCGCGCCTGTGTCTCGCCCGCCCAACCGGAGGCCGCG
>CAZNWH010000020.1:0-28395 GCA_964576765.1 uncultured Hellea sp. | reverse complement strand
AACATCACATGACGCCCGTCCCCGACAGAGCGGTAAACCTCACCAACCATAATCAACACAGCCAACGCCATTGTAAAATGTCTGAATGTTTTCATCATGCTGTGGCCCCATCACGAATGAGTGGCTCTAAAGTCTCTAAAAGACTTGGCGTTTGATTATTTGCAAATATCACATCTTCGGTTTTATCACGTTTGGACAAACGAATAACTTTGGCGCCGTTATCTATATCAAAAGATACAGATTTAAAATCATTGAGCGGCATATTGGCAATACGTTCATCACGGTCAAATACTAATATACGTCGATCTGTGATGACGCTTAAATCAAAGTTAGAGAGCTGAATATCTAATTTTCTTAAAGGCCCAAAAGAAAAGAATTTTCCTATTAATTGTAAAGACAATATACCAATGATTATTCCGAAGCTACTCCGTCTGATGTCAGCCTCGGCTTCAAAAAATATCCAACCTAGAGCTATTCCATACCCCACCATATACAGACCGAACCCTATACGTCGCCAATATTCATTCACATGCGGAAAAAAATGTCGTCTTGGATTACCTTCCCATAAATATAAAACCTCTTCACCCTCTTGAAGTTCGCGATCTAATATTTTTTGATTAGCGGCGAGTGTCACTCCCCAATCTCCCGCGTCTCGCCGCTTTGGGAGAAATAGTCCTGACCGCTATCCTTCAACTCTTGTGGGATTTCCAGCGGGACATGGACGCCGATGCTTTTCTCCACGTTCATCTCGTCCGAAAGAATATAGCGACCTTGGGAGGATGTGAGGAACCAGTAAGGCGGAAAGGCTGTATCTGTGCGCGTCTCATCCCAATGCTCTTTATGGGGGATGAAATGTTGGCGGCGCGGATCAGCATCTCCCATATGGATGACAGTGGCATCGTCATTCAGTGTAACGCGGTAAACCATGTTTTGAATAGCGGCCCGTTTAGGCGCTGGCCAGCCTGCATGAGGAATACGGACGGCGGTGGCTGTAATATCACCGATGGTGATGGTTTCAGGCGCATCTCCAGCCTCCATATCCATAATGCGCATCCGTGCCTGCAAGGCTTCATCCCAGTCCTGATCTTTTTTCATCATGTCTAAGGCTTGCCTCGGCGCGACGAGGGTCACATCAGGCTGCGCGTTCATATAAGCAATAATGGCCGCTGCAGAAAAATGATCTGAATGCGCATGGCTGATAAAGACCGCATCAATACCCGCATAATTTCCTTCGCCCGCCATCATCTGCGCAATATCCGTCTGGGGCGTTTCGGGATAGACCCCAAAGCCCGAGAGTGGCAGCGGGTCGAACATAATCTTTGTCTCGCCCTCGCTTATAAGGACCGCTGCATTCGCGATGTGATGCGCTTGCGCGTGATGATCATGCGAATGAGATAGATGCTCTGAACCGCACCCTGAAAGGGAGAGCAAAATGACAGACGCTGTAACTTTAACCCATTTCATATCCATCCTTTATGCGGGGATTAACCCGATCAAGTTCAAAAGATCATCTCAGCTCGTTGATTATTTTAAATCAACCCAGCGCTCCTCGGTATGTGTTTTATGTGATGAGAACTATGCCTGAGCAAGAGTTAAAGACATTTCTCTAAGCAAGAAGATTACCTAGACAATACAGGGCGCACTCATAGGAGTAAGTCTTGACAAATACACTTTTTTTAGTATAGTTAAACACGATAGGAATATACCGCTATGTTTCAACTTATTTATACAAGCTCCGCAGCCGAAAATATGAATAATAGGGCCTTGAGGGAACTGGCGAAGCAATCTGTCATTAGCAATAGTCGCCATAATATTACTGGAATGCTCCTCACACATAATGGAGCCATCATGCAGATACTTGAGGGCGAAGAACATAGCGTTAGAAGGTTGTTAGACAACATAAAGCTCGATACACGCCATAGCCAAGTGATAGTTTTAACTCAGGGTGAACGCGAAAAAAGAGAATTCCCGACTTGGTCAATGGGATATCAAGATGTCTCAACCTTAGGGAACTGCAAAGCTCTATTTGAATTAACGGTTCAATCCCTTAAAAAAGCCCTGCCTATATCACCCAGCACCGAGCTTGATTCATTGACAAGAACATTTGTAAGAGTGAGCCAATTGCAAATTTAGGATCTTAGATTGAGACCTTTCGACGTTTTCTAAACCGAGATAAAATAGGACGCTCAAGATAGTAATAGGACAGTGACGCCGTAAGTACGCTTAGAACAGTCACAAACAGAGCATTGAGAATATTGTCCATTATACCATCTGAGCCTATCGTCAAAACAGAACGAACTCCAGCCGGAATAAACGGCAAACCCATCTCCAGAATTCGATACGTTGCCACAATAACGATATAGTGGCAGAGATATAAACTATATGACCAGTCACCCAATAAGGTCAGAGGCCGCCATATGCTTAAGCGCTCATTTAATTCAAGCCCAACTGCGCCGTAGACAATCAAGACAAAAGGAAACGCAAATAAGACGACCCGCCCTACCCCCGCAGATAGTCCTGCTGACTTTAAATACATGGCCGCAAGACCAGAAATTATACCCAACAAAATACAGGTTTTAGGTGCATATATTTTCCATCTTAGTAAAAATATAGCCGCAATTGCACCACCTATAAATTCCAAAGACAAGCGCGATAAACTCAAGCTTCGCCACCCTGTGGCTTCGTAATAGACTAGCCCATTCACATTGGCCGCTACAATTACGAGTGCCCACAGCCCTAATAACCAAGGAAGATACTGTCTTTTAAAAAGTAGCAAAACAGAAAACACCAAATAGAAGTGCATCTCGTGGATAAGCGTCCACCCCAAGCCCAGCACGGGCGCGGTCGATTGAGGCAGTAATGCCAGAGACTTTAACACATAAATCCAGTGATGATCGACATCTGCAAGACGGTCCGGAGGTCCGGGAATATTATAAGCCCATAAAAAATAGACCGGCATAATTAAGGCAAATATCCACCATATGGGATAAATTCGCGTTATCCGCGCCCATAAAAATGAACGCGTAGCACCTATGGAAGGCACATGGTTTCGGGTCACATAGACCATGACGAAACCGGATATAACAAAAAATAGATCAACACCGGATCCGCCACTATCCCAAATCCCTCGGGTTAAGGCCATTTCAGCGTCCTGATTATCACTTGTAATCTTGGTATAATATTGAGTGATTTGTTGACGCTGTAATTCCGCAATATGGAAAAAGAGAACCAATATAGCGGCGATACCGCGAAGTGCTTGTATAGAGTCCAGACGTTTGGGGAATGTTGCCACCATAGCTGCCTGCTAGCAGACAGTGTTATTTAGGCAATAAAAAACCGGCGATGAATACGCCGGTTTTAATAATCTATGTCTTAGAAGCTAAGCTGCGTTTTCAAACTGGTTCATGGTGTTATGTTCACCGCCAGCTTTCAGGGCACGCTCACCACCTGTCATCTCTTTGAAATCATCGCCAAGGTTCGAGCCGACTTCATGCTGATGTTTCACTGCAGAAACATTAGTCCGAATTTCTTCGCGCTGAATGTTTTTGACATAAGCCAACATTTTGAGGTCACCAAAATAACCTTCAGACAGATCATTCATAACTTTAGCCGTACCATGGAATGTCGGCAGCGTGATCAAATTATGGAATACGCCAGCTTCGCGGGCGATATCAGTTTGGAAAGCCTGCAAACGTGCATCAGCTTCAAGACCAAGCTTATCTTCATCATAGCTGGCTGACATAAGCTGGGTTCCATCAGGATAATCACCTTCTGCAATCGTACCATTAGCAATCCAATCTTCACGCACTTGCTTGCGTAGGTTCAACGTCCAGTTAAAGCTCGGGCTGTTATTATAAGTCAGCTTAGCGTGTGGTGCTTTTTCACGAACACGGGCCACCATAGAGGCGATTTGTGACACATTTGGCGTCGCCGTTTCAATCCAAAGAAGGTCAGCACCACCATCATTTAAGCTTGAAATACAATCTTCAACAACACGGTCTTCGCCAGTACCGGCTTTAAATTTATACAGACCGTTAGGCAAACGGACAGGTTTAACAAGTTGGTCGTCAAGATAAAGCGCTACGTCACCTTCAGATAGAGGATTAGCATCTGTGACTACTTCAGTCTCAAGCCACTTTGTATATTCATAAGCTGCGTCGCCAACTTCTTTGGACACAGGAATTTTCTGTGTCAGGCCTGCACCGAGGCTGTCAGTACGAGCAACGATAACACCATCATCAACGCCAAGCTCTTCAAAAGCCATACGGCAAGCCCGAAGCTTTTCAACGAAGTCTTCACGTGGAACCGTAACCTTACCGTCTTGGTGCCCACATTGTTTGGCGTCAGAGACTTGATTTTCGATCTGCAAGCAACAAGCACCCGCTTTGATCATTTCTTTCGCAAGCAAGTAAGTCGCATGAACATTGCCAAAGCCAGCATCAATATCGGCGATGATCGGACGCACATATGTTTCATGCGCGTCAATTTTAGCAATGATAGCATCTTTATCAGCTTGTGTACCAGCAGTCTTAAGTTCAGCAAAAAGGTCATTAAGTTCAACTTCGTCAGCTTGACGCAAAGATGTGTAAATTTCTTGGATAAGATCAACAACAGATGTTTTTTCATGCATAGACTGATCCGGCAGATGACCGAAACGATTGCGAAGTCCTGCAACCATCCAACCAGAAAGATAAACATAAGAGCCATCAAGTGTGCCTTTTTGACGTTTGATCGCGCGCATCATTTGCATCGCATGGAAGCCAGACCAGCAGCCGAGTGACTGTGTGAACTTGCTTGTGTCATTATCATAACGAGCCATGTCTTTACGCATGACAGTCGCCATAGCTTTTGAAATATCGAGATGTGTTTCAAACGTATTTTGCGTTTTAAGCTGCGCCAGATCTTCGAGGTTAATTCCGGCAGGCGCGCCTTTCGGATATCGTTTTTGCAAGTCTGCAAGTGTTTTAGAATAGGTCATTTAAGCCTCCAATAGTGAGTAAGCAGGGATGGTCAGGAATTCAGGTAGAATTTGAGCTGTCGCTGTCTGGGTGAAAACTTCGGCCGCTTCTGGGAAGCGACCATTTTTGTAGCCGTCATCGCCAAGTTCAGATTTAAGCTTGGCAATTTCTTCATTGAAGATACGGTCATAAAGGCGACGAGAAAGCGTTTCTTTGAAACCTGCTTCCATTTCGACATTGGCACCATGAGCGAGCCATTGCCAAATTTGACTACGGGAAATTTCCGCCGTCGCCGCATCTTCCATAAGATTGTGAATTGGCACCGCGCCGCGCCCGCAGAGCCATGCCGCAATATAACGAATACCAACTTCTATATTTGTCCTCACACCCGCTTCGGTCACGCTACCGCTATGTGGGGATAACATGGCTTCGTCAGATATTCTCGGAAATTGGCGCTTCTTATGAATTTGATGCTTAGACGACATTTCGACATCAAAGACTTCCGTCGCAACAGCCACCAAGTCAGGATGGGCAACCCAAGTCCCGTCATGACCAAGCTTGGCTTCACGTTCTTTATCTTTGCGGACTTTTTCAAAGGCAGCCTTATTAGCCTCTTCATTGTTTTTAACCGGAATTTGAGCCGCCATACCGCCCATCGCATGTGCACGACGTTTATGGCAAGTCTCGACAAGACGCGAGGCATAAGCTGAAAGAAAATCACGGTCCATACCGACTTGAGCACGATCAGGCAGCAAAAACTGCTTATGGTTACGCAATGTCTTGATGTAGCTAAAGATATAATCCCAACGACCACAATTCAGACCTGTAATGTGGCGGCGAAGGACGTAAAGAATTTCATCCATCTGGAAAGCGGCGGGTAAAGTTTCAATTAGAACCGTCACTTTAATCGTACCATTAGGAACATCACGAACGGCTTGAACAAAGTTGAAAACATCATTCCACAAACGGGCTTCCTGATAACTCTCAATTTTTGGCAAATAATAGAAGGGACCACGGCCGCTTTCGGCCAAGAGTTTTCCATTATGGAAAAAGTGCAGACCAAAATCGACAAGACTGGCTGACATGGGCTTACCATCAACAGTGATGCCAGCTTCTTCAAGGTGCCAACCTCTCGGGCGCACCAACATGGTCGCGGTTTCTTCACCCAATTCATATGACTTCTTCTCTGTTTTGAGAGAGAGCATATCGCGCGCATAATCGCGCATATTGATCTGTCCTTCGATCATATTGGCAAATGTCGGACTGGATGCATCTTCAAAATCCGCCATAAACATTTTCGCGCCTGAATTAAGCGCATTGATCATCATTTTACGATCGACTGGGCCTGTTATCTCAACTCGGCGATCTTGGAGAGCCGGCGGGCAAGGGTCGACTTCCCAAACACTATTACGGATATGAGACGTTTCCAAAGGCTGTGTTGGCATTTCGCCATCATCAAAGCGTTCTTGTTGAAGCCGGCGGTTTTCAAGTAGAATACGGCGCTGCGGGCCAAAACGACGTTCCAGGTCAGCCAGAAAAAGCATCGCATCAGGCGTAAGAACGTCATCATATCCCGCAGAAGTCTTGCCAACAACTTTGGCAAGAACTCGGTGACGAGGAATAGGTTGATCTGTATTTGAGGTCGTAATACTCATAGACCGCTCCATAATTTAAATTATGACGCACTATATTTACAAAAAGATTTATTTTTCTATAAGTATTTGTAAATTAACGGTATTTCAGTTATATTTGTAATGTGCATTTTAATAATTTTGTAAAGTTTGTAAATAATGGTTAAAAAAACCGAAAAGCTCTTGATTGGACCACGGCTGAGACGGTTCCGTCAAACACTAGGTCTTACACAAGCCCGTATGGCGGAAGATCTAGACATTTCAACATCTTACCTGAACTTGATGGAACGTAATCAACGGGCCTTATCGGCTAAAGTTCTGCTTAAAATGGCTGAGGTTTATGATTTTGACATTAGCAACTTTACAGGCGCAGGGGACGCCCATCTTGTCGCCGAAATTTACGAAACGCTCCGTGACCCCCTCTTTAAAGGCAAAAGTATTTCAAAAAATGAAGCCGAAGACCTCGTCAACACAAGTCCTAATGCAGCCAAAGCCCTACTAAAGCTCTATGGGAAGCATCGCGATTTAACCCGCCGGAATACGGAAATGACGGTAGACCGCGACAAGGTTGAGCTCTTGGAGCAATCCGCCGAAGCTGTTGAGGTTGTCCGCCGTTTTATCCATCAGCAGAAAAATTTCTTCCCAGAGCTCGACGCCGCAGCCGAAGGTCTTTCTAATGAATTAGGCCTGACAAAGCGCGAGCCACATACCGCTTTGACCGAACGACTGAAAGACAAGCATGATCTGAGTGTTAGAATTGTCCCCATAGATGTCATGCCGCAAATGCTGCGTTATTATGATCGACATTCTAAACGCATCAACCTTTCCGAGCTTCTACGTCAATCAGGTCGCCGGTTTCAGCTCGCCTTTCAAATCGGCATGTTAGAACATCGCGAGCTGATCGATACTATTATCAAAACAGCAGCCCTTCCCGGCCGTGAAGCCGAAGGCCTTATGCGCACATCGCTGGCTAATTATTTTGCCGCAGCCACACTCATGCCCTATACACGCTTTTTAAAAGAAGCTGAACGCATCAAATATGATGTGGATTTGCTAGGCCACCGCTTTGGGACAAGTTTTGAACAAACGTCTCACCGCCTAACAACATTGCAAAAACCTGATGCACGCGGAATCCCCTTTTTCTTTGTCCGCATTGATATCGCCGGAAATGTCTCAAAACGCTTTAGCGCCGGACGGTTTCATTTTTCCCAATTTGGCGGCGCTTGTCCTCTGTGGAATATTCATGAGTGTTTTCAAACGCCCGGCACCACAATCAGTCAAATGATCCAGATGCCGGATGAAACAACTTATTTCTCTATCGCCAAAATGGTCAGCCGATCAGATGGCAGCTTTAATGCGCCCGCTCAAAAGCTCGCTATCGGTCTAGGCTGTGACATCGCCTATGCCCCGCGCCTAACATATGCCCAGCAATATAATCTGGAAAACCCACAACCAACACCTATCGGCGTGAACTGTTATCTTTGCGAGCGACAGCATTGCCGCCAACGCGCCCATGCCCCCTTAAATAAAACCCTGAATTTCGACGAACGCGCCAGAGGCATGTCGCTTTATAGTTTTAAGGAGGATTAAGGCTTTACCCAAAGAGCTTAGACACACTCTCATCATTAGCGATACGTCGAATGGCTTCGCCCATGAGGGTAGCGACAGAGACTTCGCGGATTTTTTTGCAATCTTGAACCTTTTTAGGCTGGGCAATAGAATCCGTTATAACGACTTCCTTTAGCTCAGACTTTGTGATGCTCTCCACAGCCGGGTCTGATAAAACGCCGTGGGTAATATAAGCAGACACATTATTTGCGCCTTGGTCTTTGAGCGCTTTGGCCGCCTTACATATTGTACCACCGCTATCGATAATATCATCATATAAAATACAGCTACGGCCCGCGACATCACCGATAATATTCATCACTTCAGACTCACCGGCTTTGGGGCGCCGTTTATCGATAATGGCAATATCGGCGCCAAAGTCTTTTGCAATAGCGCGCGTACGAACAACCCCGCCCGTATCCGGAGAAACAAATAAAAGACTATCGCGATCTTCTTTGGAAAACTGATCTTTAATATCTTGAACGAAAACCGGCTGGCCAAAAAGATTATCGGTCGGAATATCGAAAAAGCCCTGTATTTGTCCAGCATGCAGGTCAGCAGTTAGAACGCGATGCGCGCCCGCTTTTGAAATCAAGTTGGCAACAAGCTTTGCCGAGATCGGCGTTCGCCCGCCTGTCTTGCGGTCTTGGCGCGCATAGCCAAAATAGGGAATGACCGCAGTGATACGCTGCGCGGACGCTCGCACTAAGGCATCGATCAAAATTAGCAATTCCATAAGATGATCATTGGCCGGGGCCGATGTCGGCTGGATCAGAAAAATATCTTCGCCGCGCACATTCTCATTGATTTTCGCAAATATTTCCTGATCTCGAAAACGCTCAATATCAACAGAGGTGAGAGGAACATCTAAGAAATCGGCTATCCCACTCGCCAAAGGTTCATTGGCGGTTCCGCTAATCAGTTTCATGTGCTCATTCACCTAGCATTATTATGTGGCCTCCTTTAAGGGGCCGACTAAGCATTGTAAATCATTCAGTGAGCATTATCGCGGATATATTTCGTCCATAACCGCTAACGCCTTGGTGAGTATTATAACGGTAGCTAAAATATTCCTGCGCTGCGCCATAAGTACAGTCCGGTAGCGCGTCGATTCGGGTGACATTTTCTGCACGTAGCTGGGCCAGAATAAAACGTTTTAAATCAAAATGGGGTTTATCACTCTTAGTGTTCAGCGAAGACCCCAGTTTAAAAAACCTATCATGTGCTTCATTCTCGGCGACGAAGCTATCGCGAAACTCATGTCCGACTTCATAATTATCTTGGCTGATACAAGGCCCTAAAACAGCCTGAATATTCTCGCGCGTCGCCCCTATAGCTTCCATAGCCTTTATCGTTTCCGTGGTGATCCCGGATAGAGCCCCGCGCCACCCCGCATGACAGACCCCAATAACACGAGCCTTGGGGTCGCAAAATAAAACCGGTCCGCAATCAGCGGCGAGAGCAGAAATTGCCAGACCCGGCGTTTTTGTCACAAGCCCATCAGCTTGTGGTAGCTCTCCGCTAACAGGATCCTCAAACGGAGCGTCAATGATCAAAACATCGCGGCTATGTATTTGAGATAAACTCAGCAAGCAGCTTTCCGATGTGCCAAGCGCGCCCGCGACCAAGGCCCGGTTTGCTTTTACATTCTCGCGCGCATCCTTAGACCCTGCACCGACATTCAGGCTAGTATATTGACCTTTGGAAACGCCGCCTTTGCGACCAAAAAACCCATGAGAGATACCCTTACAATCTAACAGGCTATGCGTTTTAAACGGCACTGTCATAGAATATCTCTAAAACCAAGCGGCACCATAAGTCCATCGGATTGAAAGCAAATCGCCTTAAACAACTCACCCATTTCGTCACTGGCTGTTAATCGGTGTAACTGCCGTCCAATTTTTTCTTTGGCCTCAGGCTTAGCGCGCGACAAACTTACCGCACGCAGTTCGAGCCCGAGCTTGGATAAAAACTCGCGTTGCTGAACGGGCAGCGTCACGTCAAGATCAATCTGATGCGCCATGTTCACCAGCGCGCCGAAATCAACACGCGCGGTTAAATCTGTGTTTCCGGGATCAGAAAACACGCCAACTTTTTCATGACACTTTAGAGCTTGCAGCGTATCTCCAAATTCGGTTTCCTGTGGCCCATAATCTATAAAAAGAGCGCGGCCCAGATTTTCGTCAAAGCGCGTTTTTAATTGATCAAGGATTTGCGCATTGGCCTGACAAATCTCCAATAAATCATTGTTTTTCGCCTCTGATTGTGCTTGCGGTAATGTCGCTTGGACGGTTTTTGAAAGCTCGCTTGGCGCGATGCCGTATTGTAGTTTCTTATCTTTAATGATGACCATCCTCTCCCGCCACCCTGCCAGCCCGGCAAAGCGGTCCGTTTGAATAAATTGACGAATGGGCAGACAGTCCAAAAACTCATTCCCGATGATAATAGACACGCCCGGAGCGACGCTGGCCAAATCATCTGCCCAGCTAACGGAGCACGGGCTATCCGCAAGGGTTTTGGCTTGCACAGCCTGCAACGCAGCGGATGCCTCTATCAGCGTAACATTGACGGCTTTTATGAAATCGTGGTCGAGTCGCGCAGCGCGCAATATATCGCTCATCATAATCCCTCGTCCGGGACCAAATTCAATAAGCTGCACAGTTTCGGGTCGCCCCATATCCTGCCAGCTTTGAATACACCACAGACCTAGAACTTCGCCGAACATTTGGCTGATTTCAGGGGCGGTAATGAAGTCCCCTTCACTGCCCAGAGGATCCCGCGTAGGGTAATATCCATCAACAGGGTCAAGAAGGCAGAGCGTCATGTATTCTGCAACGCTTATTGGGCCTTCGGCCTTTATCTTGGCAATCAAGCGGTCTTTAAGACGGCTCATCACTTAGCCGTTTGGGTGAAACAGGTGCACGGCGATTAGCCCAGAACACGACGGCCAATCCAACAAAAACCATCGGCAGAGAATATGTCATGCCACGTGTAAGAGGCCCGAACATTGTCGCATCCGGCTCTCTGACAAATTCAACGCTAAAGCGGAAGACACCGTAAAGAAGAACAAACATACCAGCGCATAGCCCCGGTTTGGTAAGCGCTTTGAATTTGAGACACAAAATTCTTAAAACAACAAATATCACGATGCCCTCAAGGAAAGCCTCGTAAAGCTGGCTGGGGTGTCGCGGTTGACTATCGGGGGCGGTGCTAAAGATAAATGCCCAGGGTACATCTGTCACACGGCCGTAAAGTTCCTGATTGACGAAATTACCGAAGAACCGAACGGCCAACAACCCAAGCGGCGCACCAACCGCCGCCATATCCGCCATACGAGCCAAACCAATTTTTTTTCTCCAATGCGCGTAAATAACCGCGGCGCAGACACCTAAAAATCCGCCATGAAAGGCCATCCCGCCTTTCCAGACCATAAATGTGGCTAAAAACTTAGCAACGAATTCACTTTCTGGTGGATTTGCAAAATAAGTATCAATTGGCGCATAACCATATAGAAAAACATGACCCAAGCGACCACCAATAATAATGCCTATGATGCAGTACATCATCAAATCTTGGAGTATGATCTTATTTGGGATTAATTCGGGTTGTCGCGTGGCCCTTCCAGCGATCCATATATCACGTTTTTTAACGAGGTTCAGGGCATAAAAATAAGCGCCATAAAGTCCGGCAATATAAGCTAACCCATACCAGCCAACACTTAGTTTCCATATTTTAAAAGCCTCTGGTTTTATCCAGTCAGGAAAAGGTATGGCGTTAATAAGGTCTATCATGAAGTCCGCGTCAGTTTGTTCTGATTCACTACTGGAAAATCTGATAGCGCGCCCCTATCTTGAAAGAAAGGTAAAACGGATAAGCTCATGCAAAGTAAATCACGCCCTCTTGACGATTTAACGAACCTCGTGACCAACGCTGTTGGCGCCGTCAAAGGGGTTGGTGATGAGGTTAAAGCCATAGGCCGTTCGCAAGCCGAGCGCATGATCGCTGATCTCGACCTTGTCAGCCGAGATGAATATGAAGTCCTCAAAGCCATGTTCGAAAAATCTCAAGCCGAGATTGAGGCCCTGCGCAAAGAGGTTAAAAAATTAAAAAAGGCTCAAAACAAGCAGGTATGAAATCAGATAAAGCGCCATTTATTTCAGAGCTCTAGTCCTCATATGTTAGGCAGTTCCTTATGGCCATGACTTTTATATTGCAGCAAAGTTTTGATCCAATTTCTAAATTTATAAAGTGGACGTTCAAAAAATTCCGCAAAAATAAAACAAACAACTATAGTAACTATCAACAAAATAATATGATCTAGAAAAACCAAACCTGTTGTAGGGATACTAACCTTGGCAAGGGTCAAAACTGGATAATGCATTAAGTAAAGTGAAAAACTGGCGCCTGCTAACCATTTAACCTGACGTCTGAAAGATGGTTTTCCGACTTTTGATTTCATCCATAAGCCCGCACCTAAAAGATGTATGCTAAATAGACACCCTATAAGAGCATTCCATAAAAATTCATTAGAGTAATGCAAAGACGTCAGTATTTCTGGCGTCAGTAAAAGAGAACTTAAAATATAAAAAAATTGCGGGACACCGACTCCAAGGCATAAAATATAAACGATAAAGGGCAAAATCATCATAGCTTGATATATGTATAGGTCGCGCTTTGAACCTTTAGAGCGTTGCAATAAAAAATATATACCTGCACCCATTGCCCATGCGGGTAGTAACACCAGAACTTTAAGACCCACAATGAAAACCGTCAAAGCCAACATCACAATTCGCGCAATACCACGCCCAAACATCAGGATTGCAAAAAGCATATAATACGCCGCTTCATAACTGAGAGACCAATAAGGACCATTTGTACCAAGACGAATATCATTTCCGGTCCATTGCGTAGAAAAGGCCAATCCATTTAACCAGTATGTTCCCATGGCTTGGGCTGCATAAAATGGTACATTTGAATACATCTCCGGCTTAATGATCATCCCCAACTTATCACAAAATAAGGTTAGAATTAAGGCTGGGATAGCTACAGAATATAACCGAGTCATTCGGCTAAAGGCAAAACGTCCTGCTGTTTTATCTTTTTCTATTGCAGCAAAACTTATAACGAAACCGGATAAAACAAAAAAAACAACAACTGCATCACTACCTAAGTTGTAGTCACGAATGAAGGCATAATATCCTTGCGTAAAACGTTCATAAGCAAAATGTGACAGCAAAACAATAAACGCCGCTATAAACCGTAATAAATCTAAATGATAAGAAAGACGAGGAGACATTAATCAAGCTCGCCATAAATAGATTCATTATCAGTATTTATTATTTTTTGACCGCAAATCTCGGCCCAACTTTCGCGTATTGGTTTGCATAAAGCGTCCGTTAAATTAGGATAAGGTTGCTCAATACGCCGCCCATAAACATCCGACAGGCCGAAGCTTAATTTCTCATATTTATCTGGAATATAGAGCGTTCCGAAAATCCAATCCCAAATAGCAAAGATTTCACCATAATTTTTATGCCAATGTTTATAAGTAAGACTATGATGAATTTGATGTTGGGCCGGTGAAATAAAAATATGTTCCAGAAAAGAACCATAACTAAGCCATATGTGAGAATGACGTAAATTTGAGCCAAGTAAGTTAAATATGTAATACAAACCACTCATGCTAAGTAAGAGGTTCATCGAAATTTTACCTACAAAGAGGCATAAAACAATGCCTTGAACCAATCCAATTACAATGGCCTTAAAAGTCCCAGAGAAAAGATCATAAAGCGGATGCTTTCGGTAAGCCGTAATCGGAGTCATGACCTCTGCACTATGATGGACAGCATGGAAGGGCCAAATGATTTTCCAAGTATGGTGGAGGCGATGAACCCAATATGTACAAAAATCAGCCACAATTAAAAAGATTATTCCAACCAATATAGGGGCAAACTGAGTGATAATGGCTTCACTTTGCCCAAAATAGGCTAGCGCATAATAAACGATAATCGTGTTAAGAATCGTAACATTTAAAAGTCCACCAACAACAAGTAATCTTCCAAAAATAAAAAGCTTAACATCTGTCAAATGTGACGGATGAAAATAGATATTTTTTGGAAACATCCAAGAAAAGAAGTTCACTTTTGGATTGCGCCATACATAAACTACTAAGCCGATAACAATCATCGACAAAATAAAAACCGGATGAAGACGGGAACTTTCGTTGAAAATTTCGTCGATCATTCGCTCAGCTATAATCAACAAACTACTCATTAACCTAAGGCCCCCTTTCTCTTAGCATGTAAAGGAAAGAAGTTTAGTTTATGTAAAAAACCGCTTTAAATTAATTAAGCTGTTGGATCACAATTTCACGCCCGCCAAGACCCCATAAATTTGTATGTTGACCATCATCAATAATATGGGCTTGTTTCGGTCCCACATAACTATCATAGAGCTTTTGACCTTGAGAGAGCGGAACGATCCTATCAGCTGTACCATGCATCCAGATCATCGGAATATCTAAGCCCCTAAGCGCTTCATTCGATTTATACTGATCTTTCATCAATAGCTTTACAGGAAGGAACGGCATTTGTTTTCGTCCCATGTCGAGGATGGAATTAAACGGAGCGTCCAGAATAAGCAGTGAAGGCGGGTGTTTCTGAGCTAATTGCGACGCGACGCCTGACCCTAAGGACGTTCCAAAATAAACAAGCCTATCGGTCTGAATACCTTGCTCTATAAGAAATTCATAATGAGCGATAGCGGCGCTTTCAATTCCGGGTTGGGAAGGTTGGCCATCACTGCCGGGATAACCAGCATAGCCTACACCCAAAACGCCAACCCCCTTAGCCGCAAGATCACTGTAAATATCATAATTACTATAAACCGCAGATCCATTACCGTGAAAAAACATCACGACTTTATGACTCTCATCTGCGGGCGACGACCAAAAGGCCGTGAGGTTATCTCCTGCCCTGCTTTGCAGCCTAACTTCTTCAAACCCGTCTAACCCGACGGCTTGCGGCGTAAGATATATTTGAGGTGGGAAATAAAGGAGCTTGCGCTGCATCGCATAAATGCCTGCCACAAGCACAAGATAGAGACCTAAGGTGGCTAAAACGATACGCTTTAGCCACTTCATAAATTAAAGCGCTTTGATGACTTCTTCGACAAGCTTTTTCGCGTCTGATAAGAGCATCATCGTCTTATCCTCATAAAAGAGATCATTATCAATACCTGCATAGCCCGGTGACAAAGACCGTTTTACAAAGAGAACTGTGGAAGCTTTATCAACGTCCAAGATCGGCATGCCTGCTATCGGACTTTGCGGGTCCGTTTTCGCGGCCGGATTGGTCACATCATTCGCGCCTATTACAAAGGCGACATCGGCATTGGCAAATTCGGAGTTGATATCTTCAAGCTCGAACACTTCGTCATAAGGGACATTGGCTTCGGCCAGGAGCACATTCATATGACCCGGCATCCGCCCCGCAACAGGGTGGATAGCATAGACAACATCAACACCCTCTTCTTTAAGCTTATCAGCCATTTCGCGCACAGCATGTTGGGCCTGCGCCACAGCGAGGCCATAACCCGGCACAATGATAACCTTGGACGCATTCTTCATGATAAAGGCGGCATCTTCAGCAGAGCCTCGCTTGACAGGGCGCTGCTCTTTATCACCCGCCGCAGCCGCAGCGCCATCCGCGCCAAATCCGCCGAGAATAACGGAGATAAAGCTGCGGTTCATGGCCTTACACATAATATATGAGAGAATAGCCCCGGAGGAGCCCACAAGCGCGCCTGTCACGATGAGGGCCAGATTACCCAGCGTGAAACCAAGAGCCGCTGCTGCCCAACCCGAATAGGAATTGAGCATCGAGACAACAACGGGCATATCCGCGCCGCCAATAGGTATAATCAAAAGGAACCCCAGCACAAAGGTAATCGCCAGCAATATCCAAAGGAGCATAGGGTCGCCCCCGCCCGACTTCATCAACATTCCCACCAAGACAGCAACAGCGACACCCAATGCGAGGTTAATAATATGCCGTGCCGGTAACATGATGGGCGCGCCAGACATATTTCCATTGAGCTTGGCAAAGGCTATCACAGAGCCAGAGAAGGTAATCGCTCCAATGGCCGCGCCTAAAGCCAGTTCAAGCATTGAGATGGGTTTAATACTCCCCACCGCGCCAATGCCAAAACTATCAGGCGATGAAAAAGCTGCCACAGCCACCAAAACAGCCGCCATACCGACAAGAGAATGAAACGCCGCCACAAGTTGGGGCATATCTGTCATTGGAATTTTCTTGGCTATCAAAGCGCCAATAACCCCGCCAATGGCCAGACCGCCGCCAGCCAGGAGTAAGCCCTGCCCGCCTAGGCCCGCGACCAGTATTGTGGTCACAATCGCAATGGCGATACCAACCATACCAAACATGTTACCACGGCGGGAACTTTCAGGCGAAGACAAGCCGCGCAGAGCTAAAATAAAGAGAACCGCAGAAACTGTGTAAAGAACAGCGGCTAAATTGGCTGAAAGCTGGGGCATCTATTTCGCCTCCACTTTCGGCGCGGGCTTTTCTTTTTTCTTATACATGGCAAGCATACGTTGCGTGACAAGAAACCCGCCGAAAATATTAACCGCGCATAGCGCAACAGCTGCAACACCTGTCCATGTCGATAAAGACGAATCGCCTTGCGTGCCGGCCGCAACCGCAACCAATGCGCCGACAATAATCACTGATGAAATGGCGTTCGTCACCGCCATAAGCGGTGTGTGGAGCGCTGGCGTTACCGACCACACAACATAATAACCAACGAAAATCGCCAAAACAAAAATAGTGAGCTGAAAAACGATAGGCGAAACAGCTCCGCCGCCTGCCATAATCAATCCTGCGGATATAAACGTCGCAAACATAATCCTAGCCCTTTAGTCTTTCGTGAACGACATTGCCATCCCGAGTTAGCGCGCAGCCTTTGATAATCTCATCGTCCCAATCCGGTGCATAAGACCCGTCTTCGGCTGTCACAAGCGGGAGGAAATTTTTAAGGTTTCGCGCAAACATATTGGACGCGTCTGACGCCATACGGCTTGGCCAATTCAAAAGGCCAACGATTTTTACGCCGTTTTTGGTGATGACAATCTCGCCCGCCTTTGCCCCTTCAACATTTCCGCCGCGTTCTGCCGCAAGGTCAACCAAAACAGAGCCCGGCCTCATTGTAGCTAGCATTGCTTTGGTCACCAAAACAGGGGCTGCACGTCCAGGGATAAGCGCCGTTGTAATAACAATGTCTTGCTTGGCAATATGAGTGGCCGTGAGTTCAGCTTGTAGCTTTTGGTATTCAGGCGACATTTGCTTGGCGTAACCACCCGCTGTTTCCGCAGCTTTGAATTCTTCATTTTCGACAGCGATGAATTTCGCCCCAAGGGAGGCGACTTGTTCTTTGGTGGCAGGGCGCACATCTGTCGCCGTTGTAACGGCTCCAAGGCGGCGAGCGGTCGCAATCGCCTGAAGGCCCGCAACACCAACACCCATTATAAAGCATTTCGCCGGGGCCACTGTACCCGCAGCCGTCATCATCATCGGCATAGCGCGGCCATAAATGCCTGCGCCTTCGACAACTGAGCGGTAGCCCGCAAGATTAGATTGGGAGGATAGAATATCCATGCTCTGCGCGCGCGATATTCGCGGAATATATTCGAGCGCAAAAGCGGTGACTCCGGCTTTGGCGCAAGCTTTTGCATATTTCGGATTATCCGTCGGGTTCATAAGACCGGTGATGCCTGCACCTTTTTTGAGACCCGCCACAAATTTTGCATCGCGTCCTGTAATCGACATCACAAGATCAGCCGTTTTCGCCGCCGCGCCGTTAGAGGCAGATATGCTCGCTCCGGCCTCTTGATAATCTACATCCGAAAAATTGGCAGCTATGCCCGCACCTTTAACAACAGCAACCGAATGACCTGAGGCGACATAACCTTTAACGGTGTCAGGAGTTGCGCTTACGCGGGCTTCAGCGTTATCATCTTGCTTAGCATCCGCATCTTTTAAAACAGCAATTTTCAAATCTTCGGCCCTTTATAACAATGCAACTATTTTTACTATCTCACAAGATCGCGGGCTTATAGGTATAAAATTCCCTATAGCAAATCATAATAGAAAATTATGTCTCTACCCCATAAAAGCGGCCAGAAGGAAACTCGTGATCGCAAAAGGGATAGCCCCCGCAATCATCCCAGCATACCATCCGCCTTTAAGCTTAAGGGCAACACCCAGAATAACTCCGATGATCAAAGTCACAATAAGAGAAGTAAACCATCCAAGAGACGTCCCGAAGACAAGCGTTGGATAAATAACAATTAGAGCAACCGCCGCGCCGCCATAAACTGTAAAACCCATAAAGCCACCAAAAGTTTCTTTATGCTCGTCCACACCCATTGAGCCATGAACGTAATCAGAATGTTCTGCTGCCATGTAATAAATCCCTTGATTCCGGTATAACGCATTCAGCCCCTGCTATCATGCGTTTTGACAGGGCTCAATAGCGCAATAAGCTTCCCAATAGGATAAATTGGCGCATAGAGGAAAATAGGTTTGATCACGGTTGAGGTTTTATCCCTATATTTTTGAAAATGAGACAAAAATACGCACAGATTGTCGCAGATGACGAAAATACAGAAAACATTATATTTTTCAATTACTTACCTCTTTATCGATGGAGTTGACTTCACCCAGTCTTATAGCTAGGTTCCGCCCGCTTTTAGGGGGTTCCGTTATAGGATTCTCTAAAAGAGAGCTATGTTATGTCGAAACCAAATGGAACACCTAGATCATCTAAAAAACCGAGTGATTTGAAAGCGTTAGAGCAGCGAGTCAAAACCGCGCAAAACCGCCATAGTAAATCAGATACGGAACATCAGGATGATGGCGCTCTATTAGGAATGGCTTGGCGGCTCAGTACAGAATTAGTGGTTGCCGTTTTAGTTGGAGCGGGTCTGGGCTGGGGCCTAGACAAACTCTTTGGAACAGCGCCTTGGTTATTAGTGATCGGATTAGGCTTTGGATTTGTTGCCGGGTTAAAAAATACATTACGAGTCGCGGCTAAAATGGACGCGGCAAGTACTGATGTGCCCCTTGGCAATGATTTACCTGATAGCGATCTCTATGACGATGATGATTAAAGGAGAGGGCCGTGGCAAACGACCCCATGAAACAGTTTGAGATCAAAAAGATCTTCGACCTTCCGCCCATAGCGGGCCATGACATCTCTTTCACCAACGCTTCAATGTGGATGGTGATAACCGCGCTCGGTGTGATTGTCTTTTTTGCATTGACGGCCAAAGGTAAATTAATTCCGGGCCGCTTGCAGTCTCTCGGTGAGATGTCACATGAGTTTATCGCCGATATGCTCAAAGACACCACTGGACCGGAAGCGATGAAATTCTTCCCTTATGTATTTGCCCTGTTTTTCTTTATCCTCTTTATTGGCTTCCTCGGGATGAACCCTTATGCCTTTACATTTACATCTCACATCGCCGTTACGGGCGCGATGGCTGCCTTTACAGTAGGGATGGTTGTTGTAGCCGGTATTTGGAAAAACGGATTTAAATGGTTTAAAATTTTCGCCCCATCCGGCCTCCCTCTCATCATGTACCCCCTCATTATCCCGATTGAGATCATCTCATTCCTCTCACGGCCCGTCACACTCGCTGTGCGTTTATTTGCCAATATGACGGCAGGTCACGTGATGTTAAAAATCTTTGCTATATTTATTGCCTATCTTGTTGGATCTGGCGGATGGAAAACATTTGCAGCGGTCGGACCTATCATTGGCACTGTCGCTATTGTGGCGCTCGAATTTTTGGTCGCAGGCCTGCAAGCTTTCGTGTTTGCGATCTTAACCTGTGTCTATCTTAATGACGTTTATCACGTTGAACACTAATCTTATTCCATCATTCTAGGAGAACTATCATGGAACCAGAAGCAGCAAAATTTATCGGGGCAGGCCTTGCCTCTATGGCTCTAATCGGTGCCGGAATTGGTATTGGTTCAATCTTTGGCAACTACCTTTCAGGGGCGTTGCGTAACCCATCAGCCGCAGCTTCACAGCGTACAAACCTTCTACTGGGCTTTGCCCTTTGCGAAGCGACTGGCCTATTTGGCTTCGTTATGGCCTTTATCATCTTAGGTAGCTAAGTTTGTTTTCTGCCTTAGGAGGCCATAATGGCTGCTGAAACATCGCATAATGATGCTGCTCATGCGGAAGCCGCCTCTAGCGGCATGCCGCAATTTGCATTCGATACCTTTACTGGTCAGATTTTCTGGCTCGTCCTGACATTCGGAATTATGTATTTTATGCTCTCGCGCTTTATCTTGCCCAAAATCGGTCAAGGCATAACGGATCGCGGCGACCGTATCGCTGATGATTTGGACGAAGCCTCACGTATGCAGCAACAGGCAACACAAGCCGAAGCGGATTATGAGCGAGCCCTCGCAGATGCGAAAGCCAAAGCCCATAATATCGCGGAAACAACCCGTAAGTCAGTTGACGCTGAAATTGCGAGTGACGTTGAAGCCGCCGAAGCTGATTTTGCGCGTAAGCAGGCTGACGCGGATGAGCGTATTAAAGCTATAAAAACATCCGCCTTGGGTAAAATCGACGATGTAGCTTCTGATACTATTGGAGAAATCCTGAGTAAAGTCGCAGGTGTTAAAAGTACATCAGCCCGTATTAAATCAGCTCTCTCAAGCGTGAAAGGCTAAGACATGTTAATTCAAGCCGCAGCGGCAGGAACGCCATTTTATCTTGATGCTTCATTCTGGGTGGCTGTTTGTGTTCTTGGCTTTCTGGCGCTTCTCGTTTGGAAAGGGGTCCATAAAACGATTGTGAAAGCCTTGGATGAGCGCTCAGTCAAGATTAGCAATGAACTGGCGGAGGCACGCCGACTACGCGAAGAAGCCCAAGCTTTGCTCGCCTCTTATAAGCGTAAACAAAAAGAGGCTGAAGATTTAGCCGAAGGCATTGTCAAACAAGCCCGCCATGACGCGGAGCTTATGGCTGTCAATGCCCGTAAAGATCTTGCGGAACGTCTTGAACGGCGTACCGTGATGGCGGAAACCAAGATTAAAGCTGCCGAGGTTCAAGCCCTCAATGAGGTCAGAGCCAAAGCCGCTGATCTGTCTTTAGAAGCCGCTGAAGCGGTTTTACGTAAAGACTTAAAACCAGCGCAACATGCCAACCTGATTAAAGACGGTATTGCGCAAATGAGTAAAGTCCTAGGCTAACTATCGATTTTCATAGATTTTCTGTACGCGTGCTCCTATTGGACACGGGTACAGTATCTAGGACATGGATTTGACTGACACCAGCGCAACACCAGAGTCGCTTCGCCTTAATAATATTCAGGCCTTACGCGGCATCGCTGCTCTTTTAGTCGTTTTCTCCCACCTTTGGAAAATAGAAGAAAAGTATAGCCCTCTCCCACTCCTGAATAACAACTTCAATTTTGGCATGCTAGGCGTTGATCTATTCTTCCTGATATCCGGGTTTATCATGGTCTATATTACGGCCAAAACAGCCTTTGGAGCAAAATCTGTAGGACGCTTCCTATTCTCCCGAACAACGCGCATTTATCCCCTCTATTGGGTCGTTACTCTGGCTGTTCTCGGATTATACCTTATCTATCCTGACATGGTTTTTAGCAGCGCGGTAGCAGAGCCTGATATAGTAAAATCATTTCTCTTATGGCCTGATAAGACCTTTCCCCTCTTACAACTTGGCTGGACACTGATCCATGAAATGGGGTTTTATCTAATTTTCGGCTTGTTGCTTTTTTTTCCATCCCGACTTCGAATGTGGGCGTTAATAGGATGGGTTATATGTCTAGGCATTGGACTATACTTAAATTGGAATGAAATTAATCCGGTTTTCAACATTTTATTTCACCCCCTAAGCTTTGAATTTTTGGCTGGAGCATTTTTAGCTTATATTTTTTTAAGCATCCAGCGCCTGCCATCTTGGGCTTTGTTTATCATCGGGGCATTAGGCGTGATTACTTCTATCCTATTCTGGACAGGCACCCCAAGTGATCTTTTTAATAGCAGATGGTCCCGTGTTTTATATTTCACCGCGCCGCTCTCAGCTCTTTTACTCGGGGCTGTGTATTTAGAAAGAGTAGGTAAGCTCGCGCCGAAAGCCCTTATAAAACTGGGTGATTGGTCTTATTCTCTTTACCTAACCCACCTGCTGACTCTTAGCCTTATCGGCAAGCTTTGGGCTCCTTTCGAACAACCCGGCATTTGGGATAACATGGTCATGTTATGGATCATGTTGCTAGCTTCAATCCTCATCGCCTTTTTTACATATTCCATTATCGAAAAACCCTGCATAAATTACAGCCAAACATTACGTCATAAATGGTTTGGCTAATTTATTCCGCCGCCTCCGCCGTCTCACTTGGCGGCGTCCAGCGTAGCACAGGTTTACGCGCGGCTTGGGTTTCATCCAAACGGCGCATCGGCGCATAAATCGGGGCCTGTTTAAAACTCTCTACATCCCCCGACGTGGCCCGCTGCGCAAGATGGCGCATGGAGTTTATAAAACGATCAAGCTCGCCTTTACTTTCGCTCTCCGTTGGTTCGATTAACATCGCGCCATGCACGACCAAGGGAAAATACATTGTCATGGGATGGTAGCCTTCATCAATCATGGCCTTAGCAAAATCGAGCGTTTCAACGCCTGAATCCTTAAGGAAGTGGTCATCAAAAAGCGCTTCATGCATGCAGGTGCCTTCAAAGGCCGGGCTCATAACATCGGAGAGCGAGGCCTGCACATAATTGGCATTTAGCACTGCGTCTTCTGTCGCTTGCTTTAACCCATCTGCGCCGTGGCTCATCATATAGGTGAGCGCGCGGCTATACATGCCCATCTGACCGTGAAAGGCACACATGCGGCCAAAGCTTTTCTCATCCGCATTTTCGATAAGATCAAAACCGTCATCCGTTTTCACCACATAAGGCACAGGCGCGTGGTCTTTGAGGGCGGCTGATAGAACCGTTGGGCCAGAGCCGGGGCCACCACCGCCATGAGGTGTCGAGAATGTCTTATGCAAATTGATATGCATGGCATCAACGCCGAGATCACCGGGACGTACACGGCCTACTAGGGCGTTGAAATTCGCTCCATCACAATAAAAATAACCGCCCGCCTTGTGAATAAGTTCGGCAATTTCGATGATATCATTTTCAAACAATCCACACGTATTGGGATTGGTGAGCATGATACCGGCAATGTCGCTATCCTTACCAAGGCCGTCAAGCTTGGCGCGAAGCACGTCCATGTCAACGCGGCCCTTTTTATTGGCTGGGATTTCATCAACGCTAAACCCGCATTGCACCGCCGTGGCAGGATTCGTGCCATGGGCGGATTCCGGCACCAGCACGCGGCGCTTATGGCGCATATCGTCAGCATCAAGCCGTGCGCGAATAGCCATCATTCCGCATAGTTCCCCATGCGCGCCAGCTTTGGGCGTGAGCGCGACTGCCGGCATATTGCACAAAGTCATAAGCCAGTCTGATAGTTCATACATCAGCTCCAAAGCGCCCTGCACGGTCGAGGTTGGCTGCAAAGGATGCACATCGCCAAAACCAGGCAAACGCGCGACTTTTTCATTCAGCCGTGGATTATGTTTCATGGTGCAAGACCCAAGCGGATAAACCCCGAGATCAATAGCGTAGTTTTTCTGCGAAAGCCGCACATAATGGCGCAATGTTTCTGGCTCCGATAATCCCGGTAGGCCAATCTCGCCTTGGCGTTCGTGGCCTCCAAGGCGCGAGGCCCGCCCTTTGGGCTGTGGTAAATCAACGCCCGTCCTTCGCGGCGTGCCTGTCTCAAAAATCAACTTTGTCGCCTGCTCCAGCGCTTTATTGCCGGAGACAGTTTTGATATTATTGCTATTCCCCGTAACAGGGCTTGTGGAACGTCCTTCGGTTTTCATGACAACACCTCCTCAAGAGCTGCCCCAAAGGCGTGGATATCCTCTTCAATGACGACTTCGGTTGCACAAACCAATAGCAAGTCTTCGTGAGCGCCGCCGCTAATACGGCTAAACGGAACGCCGCCCAAAATATCTTTATCCGCTAAGGCCTGAACGACGTCGGCCGCAGGCTTATTGAGTTTGACCGTAAATTCATTGAAGAAAGTTTCGTTTAGAACCTCCGCACCTTTAATACCGTCAATGACGTCTGCGAGATGACAGGCGTTTTCGTGATTAAGGGCCGCCATGCGTTTTAATCCCGCATCACCCAGCAAGCTCATATGAATGGTAAAGGCCATACAGCAGAGCCCACTATTCGTACAAATATTTGACGTCGCTTTTTCTCGGCGAATATGTTGCTCGCGTGTTGAGAGCGTGAGCACAAACCCCCGCTCACCATTGGCATCAACGGTTTGCCCGCACACACGGCCCGGCATTTGCCGCACCAACTTCTGACGACACGCAAAGAGCCCGACATGCGGCCCGCCGAAATTCAGGCCAACGCCTAGGCCCTGTCCTTCACCAACAACAATATCTGCGCCCTGCTCGCCTGGAGATTTAATCGCGCCCAACGCGACAGGTTCTGTGAAGACGGCGATGAGTAAAGCTTTATGGGCATGAGCTTTCTCGGCAATCGGCGCGAGGTCAACGATTTCACCAAAAACGTTAGGCGACTGGACCACAACACAGGCGGTTTCGTCTGTGATCATATCGATGACGCTTTGGTCTGAGCCGATTTGCGACGCAACTTCGGTAATGTCGATATCCAGTGTGGAGGCCAATGTTTGTGTCGCGGCGGCGTAATGTGGATGCAGACCCGGCGCAAGGATGGCTTTGGTTTTACGGGTCACGCGCTTGGCCATAACCACCGCTTCGGCGCAAGCGGTGGAACCGTCATACATAGAGGCATTGGCCACTTCCATGCCTGTTAAAAGCGCGACTTGCGTTTGGAATTCAAACAGCGCTTGCAATGTGCCTTGGCTGATCTCTGGCTGATAAGGTGTATAAGCGGTGAGGAATTCAGAGCGCTGTATAAGGTGATCCACTGTCGCAGGGATATGATGCTTATAAGCCCCTGCCCCGCAGAAAAATGGCACAGAACTGGCCGAAACGGATTTGTTCGAGAGCCGCGTCATATGGCGCTCAACCGCCGCTTCGGATTGATGTCGCGGTAGATCAACAAGGTTTTTAAGCCGCGCCGCTTTGGGCACATCTTCGAAAAGCGCGTCAATATTATCGACGCCTATGACGTCTAGCATTTGCGCGCGATCATTCGCATTTAAAGGGAGGTAACGCATTTATTTATCCTGTTTCATTTCAAGTGCGACATACCGCTCTTGATATTTATCTGAGGCTTCTAATGAGGCAATCACACCTTGCTTATCCGCGCTTGATTTATTCTGGCTGAGTTTTTTGACATAGGTGATATCTTCAATAACGAGATTGAAACCCACAATAGCGCGCGATAATTTTAAGATATAATCATCGGGGGCATCGGCCACTTGCCATGGTAAATCGCGGTGTGATTCCATTTTATCCGTTAAGGCTGTAATATAAGGCATCATAGCCTCAGCCTGTGTTTCAAGGATGATCGCGCCGCGTATTTCTACGGCCAAATAATTCCATGTCGGCACAACTTTGCCATGGTCTTTCTTTGAAGGATAGCTTGATGCAGACACATAGGCATCAGGGCCTCTAAACATGGCTACAACTTGTCCCTCTGCCCTCCTAGCGGCTTCCCAAAATGGATTCGCTCGCGCCACGTGGCCCAACAAAGTATGACTCTCATTATCTATGACCAGCGGTACCAAAGCAGTAACAGGCCCCTGCTTTCCATTGACCGCCAGCATTGCAAAAGGGTGGGCGGCAATAAAAGCTAAAGCTTCGGCCTTGTCATCATATTGGAACGCAGGCGAAGGGTGCATGCCTATAACCCGTCGCAATAGGTTTTATAGGCCGCTTCATCCATCAGGCTATCCAGCTCTGACGCATCGGCAATTTTCATTTTCAGAAACCAGCCTTTATCGTCAGCTGAAGCATTAACCGTTTCCGGCGCATCTTCGAGAACGCCGTTAACTTCGGTAACTTCGCCGCCAACAGGAGCGTAGACTTCAGAGGCAGCTTTGACAGATTCGACAACAGCCGCCTCGTCGCCCTTGGCGACTTCTTTGCCAATTTCGGGCAGTTCAACATATACAACATCCCCGAGCTGTCCCGCCGCATAGGGACTAATGCCAACGGTTCCCGTATCTCCGTCAACTTTAATCCATTCATGATCTTCTGTATATTTAAGGCTCATAGCTAAGCTCCTCTAAAATAGTTATGCGGCGCGAAAGGCATTTTCGCGACTGTGGCGGCGCGGGGTTTGCCCCGCACAATAAGCTGCACGGGTGTCCCCGCCTTGGTAAATTTACGAGCGACATAACCCATAGCGACAGGAGCACCTGCAGTTGGGCCGAAACCACCACTTGTGATTTCACCAATGACATTGCCGTCCATATCCTGAATTTCAGTGTGTTCGCGGGCGGGCGCGCGGCCTTCGGGCTGAATTCCAACAAGGCGTTTTGTGGATTTATCCGCCAAATCAGAGGCAACCCGCGCCGCACCCAGATAGCCAGCATCGGCGCTACGACGATGTTTTTGAATAGACCAGAACAGTCCCGCTTCGATAGGTGAGACAGTTGTGTCTATGTCATGGCCATAAAGGCAAAGTCCGGCTTCAAGTCGTAGGCTATCACGCGCGCCAAGGCCGATCATTTCGACATCTTCATGAGCCAGCAATAAATCCGAGAAACTATTCACATCCTCATGTTTAATCGAAATCTCATAGCCGTCTTCGCCCGTATAACCCGACCGGGAGACATGCGCCCAAATCGTTGGGGTCAGCGGAATATCAATAGATGTCATAAAGACGAGGTCTTTGACGGCCGGGTTAAATTGAGAGAGAACATCAACAGCCTTAGGGCCTTGCAAGGCAATTAAAGAGAGTGTGTCATCAGCTATGTCAAGCACGATGCCTGCAGGCAGGTGTTTTTCAAGATGTGCAAAATCATCGACTTTGCATCCTGCATTGACGACAAGATAAAGCTTATGCTCATGTCCCTGAAAGCCAAGACGCGTGATCATGAGATCATCCAATATTCCGCCATCAGAGTTGAGGAATTGAGAATAGCGCTGTTGTCCGGGCTTTAAAGATTGAATATCCGCAGGCACTAATGTTTCAAGCGCCTTTGCTGCCGTTTCAAATGTCCCGTCCTCGGCGAAAATGAAACATTGCCCCATATGGGAAACGTCGAATAGCCCGGCCTTCTCGCGCGTATGCAGATGCTCTTTCAAAACGCCAATAGAATATTGGACGGGCATATCATAGCCTGCAAAGGGTACCATTTTAGCCCCGAGCGCCACATGTTTGGCGTGAAGTTTGGTCTTGAGTAATTCAGACATAGGCACACTTTCCGCTTTCGCGTTATGTGCCACCCGCTGTCTCTTGGGCCTGAGAGATTCATCGCGTGATTTATAACACGCAATTTACTCCGTCGGCGGGATCTCTAACCTAATGACCCGCTTTCCAGCGTTTTATCTGCCAAGCGGTCCTTGGGGCCTGAGAGTTTCCGGTGGCGGTTGCTCCTTCGGCGTCCCCGATGATTCCAAAGCAATCACCAAGATACTCTCCCGCTTGGAAGAGATAAGGCGCTATGACGGATTCTCTCATTCGAGTCAAACTACAGCCCGTTTTCTTCCACACAATTTCTTAATCTTGCTATGCTAGGAGAGGCTTTAAATAAAGGGGAAGACAATGTCCGAAAATAACGAAGCCGGTAGTTTTGCAACAGCAGGATCGGGAAAATCCGAAGCCGAAGTCGCGTTTGACCTTTTAAGTAAACTCAAAGGACAAGGCGTTTGGGGTGAGCGTAACATTAACGCCATATTGGACATGTATGCCGAATGTCTTGATGCCGCCAAAGGCTTACGCGCATATGAAGGGCAAAATCGCGTTGAAGTCGCGACTAGCAAAAGCACGTCTCAAACAGTGGCACAACCGGCCCAACAACAAATGCCTCAACAAACGCAAGCCCAGATGGCCCAACCTCAACAAGCTGTACAACCGGTTCAGGCTCAACCTATCCATGCTCAGCAACAGCAATTGCAGCAGGCT
>CAZNWH010000019.1:0-28656 GCA_964576765.1 uncultured Hellea sp. | reverse complement strand
GTTCCCATATGATTGCAGTTTTGATTTAATAGGCCTAACTATAGGACAAATGTCTTCGTCCGAGTCTATACCAGTTAAAGCCAATTATGGCCCGCAGCTCATAGCTGATTTTGTTTCGCGCTTACCGCATAAACCCGGAGTGTATCGGATGTTTGATGAACATCAGACTGTCCTTTATGTGGGGAAAGCGAAAAATCTTCGTAAGCGGGTGACGGCCTATACAAAATATGATCGTCATACGATCCGAATTCAGCGAATGATCCGCGCGACTCACGATATGGAATTTGTCATTTGCGGTTCGGAAACGGAAGCCCTGTTACTTGAAGCCAGCCTCATTAAACGTTTGAAACCGCGCTATAATATTCTGCTTAGGGACGATAAAAGCTTCCCCTATATTCTAGTGCGTAAAACGCATCCGGCAGCTCAAATAACAAAACATCGAGGAGCTCGAAATATCAAGGGTGATTATTATGGCCCTTTTGCCAGCGCTCAATCTGTCAACCGTACGCTTGATACTTTGCAGCGCGCTTTTAGATTACGAAATTGCTCCGACAGTATTTATGAGTCGCGAACCCGGCCCTGTATGCTGCATCAAATCAAGCGCTGCTCGGCGCCTTGTACGGGTGAGGTCACACTTGACGAATATGATAAGCTGATTGGGGATGCGCAAGATTTTTTGACGGGTAAATCGGATAAACTACGAAAACGATTGCAAAACCAGATGAGTGAAGAGTCTGCTAATCTGAACTTTGAAAAGGCTGCAGAATATCGCGATAGGCTGCAAGCTATGGCGCAGGTCAGTACAGTTAGTGGCGGTGTTAATCCAGAGACATTCAAAGATGGTGATGTCATAGGGATTCATTCCGAAGGCGGGCAAAGCTGCGTACAAGTTTTCTTTTTCCGTTCAGGCTTGAATTGGGGCAATAGTTCTCATTTTCCACGTCATTCCAAAGATGAAACACCTGCCCAGATCGTCGATGCCTTTATGGCTCAATTTTATCTAAATAAGCCGATCCCCAAAGAAATATTCGTCAGCGAGACAGTTCCTAATCGTGATATATTGGAATCAGGCCTTTCGGAACGAGCAGATAAAAATATCAAGATTTTAACGCCTGTCCGAGGTGAAAAAAAGATGCTGATAAATCGGGCTGTTAAAAATGCCCAAGAAGCATTAGCGCGCAAGATGGCGGAGACCGCGTCACAAGAACGTCTTTTACGGCAAGTTCAAGAAGTTTTTGATCTTGAAGAGATGCCGCAGCGTATCGAAGTTTATGATAATAGCCATATACAGGGGGCAAATGCTGTCGGGGCGTTTATTGTGGCCGGGACTGACGGATTTCAAAAAAAGCAATATCGAACCTTCAATATCAAGGATGTTGAGACAGAACCGGGCGATGATTATGCCATGATGCGCGAGGTCTTTCGGCGGCGCTTTACCCGCCTCATGAAGGATGATAGCCTAGAATGGCCTGATATTGTACTGATCGATGGAGGCAAAGGACAATTATCATCGGTTGTAGACGTTCTGGAGGAACTCGGTGTGCTTGACCGGACAACATTGGTGGCCATTGCCAAGGGGCCGGATCGCAATGCAGGAAGAGAGACGTTTTTTATGCCGGGCCGAACTTCGTTCACATTACCCCCTAAAACTCCCGCGCTTTATTATTTGCAACGCTTGAGGGATGAAGCCCATCGGTTTGCTATAGGTACACACCGCGCAAAACGTAAAAAACAGATGAAAGCAAGCCCATTAGATGGTATTCAAGGCGTGGGCGCGAGCCGGAAGAAAGCCTTGCTCGCATATTTTGGCTCTGGCAAAGCAGTAAAAACGGCGAGTCAGGAAGATTTGGCAAGAGTAGAGGGGGTCAGTCAAAAGCTGGCAAAATGCATTTATGACTATTTCAACGAATAAAACCGGTGAAACATCCAGCACGCCGACAGGTGGAGCTTTTGCCGATGCCCTGACAGTCATCCGTTTGGTGCTTACTCCGGTCATTATGATGGTTATCATAAAAGGGTGGCCTAATTTAGATATGGCCGTATTAGCTTCAACACTCTTTATTGTAGCCGCCTTGACTGATTTTTTTGACGACTATTTTGGCGGAACAGAAATGGCAACTCATCGTAAATTCGGATGGTTTGATGATATAGCCGATATCTTCCTTGTTTTGGGGACACTGGCTGCTATGCTGTATGTGACCCATAAAAACGGTCTTCTTGCATGGACATTCGCAATTCCAGCGGGCGTTATAATTGCAAGAGAAATTGTGGTAGGACTCGTCAAAGGCTATGAAATGACCAAGACGGGATGGCCTGAGACACGTTTTGGCGATCTAAAGAACGGATTAGTCATGCTCGGCACATGCTTATTAGTGGCATCACCATGGTTGACAACATGGATTGATCGGTTTCTTGCAGGTGGAGACAAAGCCATGGAGGTTTATGGATCTACGTCGCCCTATGTTTGGTTGATTGGTGAAGGGATATTATGGTTCGCTGCTATTGTTTCTATCATTACTGGCTATAAATTATTGACGGCGAAGGTCGTGGCTAACGATGTCTAATACAGCGGTGCAATCCCATAAACACTCACTTTACTGGCTGCCCAATGCCCTGACAATTTCCCGGATTTTATCAATACCGCTCATCATTTGGGGGGTTTTATCCATCGTCAATGGATGGGGCGGGATATTATCCAAAGCTTGGGTTTTAGGCGGACTTTTTGTTCTGGCATGTCTGACGGATTTTTTGGATGGTTATTTCGCGCGTAAATGGAATCTTGTCACAGGGTTTGGGCGTATGATCGACCCCATTGCGGATAAGCTTTTAGTCGCGGGATGTTTGATTGCCTTCGCTATTATTTCAAACGGGCAATGGGTTTTTCTTGTACCTGCATTACTGATAATTGGTCGAGATATATTGGTGTCTGGTGTGCGCGAACATGCAGCCCTTGAAGGTAAAGTTATGCCTCCGACGAACCTTGCGAAATGGAAAACTGCCTGTGAGATGCTGGCAATTGCTGCGCTCATTTTTTGGATTATCGGTAAGGCTTATTTACCAATAGATACGGCGGTTCAAACGATTGCATCAACATCAAAAGCCATTGGGCTTGTATTGTTATGGTTAGCCGCAGCTCTATCAGTTTATACAGGTTCGCTCTATCTGAAAGCTGCGCTCAAATAGATATTTTACCACGAACCAATTGATCATAATCTGATGCTAAGGCGTGGCAGACTTCACCCGGCGTATATTTTATGCCTTGAATTTCACGGACAGGTGTGACTTCCGCCGCGGTTCCGACGACGAAGCATTCATCAAAATGATCCATTTCGGCAGGGTAAATATCGCGTTTAAAGACTTTATATCCCCGTTTTTCGGCTAATTTAACAAGAGTGTCATGGGTTATACCTTCAAGTAAAATATCATTTGTCGGTGTGTGAAGTTCGTGACCTCGAATGAAGAATATATGAGCTCCTGTGCATTCAGCTACTCGGCCTTTATAATCAAACATGAGGGCATCATCATATCCTTTGGCCTGAGCAGCATCCTTGGAGAGGGTACAGATCATATAAAGCCCTGCACCTTTTGATTTGCAAGGAATCGTGTCAGGGGCAGGACGTTTCCAATCTGCGATACACATCCGTATACCCTTCATTTTGTCTTCAAAATAACTCCCCCAGTGCCAGCACGCGATCCCAAGATGGATACGATTGTTTTTAGAGGCCACTCCCATCATATCGGAACCACGCCACGCAAAAGGGCGCATATAGGCATCTTCAAGACCAGATTTTGCTAAAGTTTCTATGCAGGCCGCGTTTATTTGATCTGCCGTATAGGGAATTTCGTATCCCATTAGCTTTGCGGAATTGATAAGACGTTGCGTATGGTCCTCAAGCCGGAAGACTTTGCCATCATAAGCTCTATTACCCTCAAATACGGCTGAGCCGTAATGAAGAGAATGGGTGAGGACATGAACCTTCGACTCGCGCCAATCGACAAATTCGCCGTCTATCCAAATTTGGCCATCTCGATCATGGTAGGCTTTTTCAATCATCTTATTTGTCCGCTTGCGGTCATTTCTATTTCGCGGCATTGTTTACACAGGGCTGTGGAAGTCAATCGAAACTCGTAAGAAAGGACGCAATAATTTGCCTCGTGATTCAGAAAATTTAGATAGGCGTGACATACATTTGCTAGTGGTTGATGATGACGACCGTATTCGGGATTTATTAAAACGTTATCTTTCTCAATCGGGGTTTAGGGTGTCTTGCGCGGCTAATGCTCAAGCTGCACGATTAAAAATGGAAGGTCTCACCTTCGATTTGATCATTTTGGATGTGATGATGCCGGGAGAAGACGGATTTACCCTAACGCGATCTTTACGAGAATATAACGACATTCCTATTATCTTGCTGACGGCTAAAGGAGAATCTTTCGATAGGATTGAGGGGCTTAAAACAGGTGCTGATGATTATTTGTCAAAACCATTTGAACCTGAGGAGCTGGTTTTACGCATCGAGTCTATTTTCAAGCGATTAGGTACAGCAGGGATAAGTCAAACTGTTGAATTTGGTCCCTATGTCTTTGACATCGTCCGTCAAACATTGACGAAAAATGATGAACGTGTTCGATTGACTACGGGAGAAGAGGCTTTGTTGACTTTATTAGCAAGACGGCCTGGCAACACTGTTAGTCGTTATGCTCTCTCAGAGAAAATAGCAGCTAAATCCGAACGTGCTGTGGATGTTCAAATGACACGTTTGCGCCGTAAAATTGAAGAAAATCCAGCTAACCCAGAATATCTTATTACGGTTAGAGGCCAAGGTTATCGGCTTTTAGGCGAAAGCGTTTGATGGTTTTTAAAAACTATCTTCCCAAGAGCCTTTTTGGGCGCGCCTTGCTTATAATTATGCTGCCGATCATTATCATGCAAATGGTTGTGGCTTATTTCTTTTTTAATGCTCATTGGAACCAAGTAACGGCTAATTTATCTGATTCTGTCGCTGCTGATGTCTCTGTTGCAGTTCAGCTTTTTAAACAAAGTCCAACGACGCACAGAGCCAAGCAATTGGACAATATGTTACGTCCTAAAATGGAATTATCTGTTGTTCTTGAAAAAAATGATATTCTACCTGCGACAACACGGGATGCTTTTTTTTCGAATTTAGATAAAACTTTACGCAGAGCTTTATCCAATAGTCTTAACGATGAGTTTTGGTTTGATACGACCCGTTATCCTAATCACATTGATATTCGAGTTGCCGTTGATGATGGGGTTTTGAGATTTATAGCGGCGCGTGATCGTGTTTTCGCGCCTACAGGATATGTGTTTATTTTTTGGTTGATTACAGCCACCTTACTACTTTCCTTCGTCAGTATTCTCTTTATTCGAAATCAAGCTAGGCCAATTTCGGAACTTGCAGATGCTGCGGATGCTTTTGGCAAAGGCCAGGACATTTCAGTTTATAAGCCTTCTGGAGCTTCTGAAGTTCGTCTTGCGGGGCAATCTTTTCTGAAAATGCGAGGACGAATTAAACGGCATATAGAGCAGCGTACAACTATGTTGGCAGGTGTGTCTCATGACCTTAGAACGCCACTGACACGTTTAAAGCTTCATCTGGCTATGCAGAAGTCATCTGAAGACAATGAAGCGGCTAAACAAGACTTAAAAGACATGGAATTAATGCTTGATGGCTATTTAGATTTCGCGCGCGGTCTTGCTGATGAAGCGTCACAGCAAGTTAATGTGAAATCTTATTTATCGGATATTATTTTGAAACAAGATAATGAATGTATCGAGTTAAAATGCCCCGATGATATTCTCTCATCCTTAAGAACTCAATCTTTCGAAAGAGCGATTACCAATCTTATATCAAATGCTATTAAATACGGAAAAAAATGCTGTGTTAAAGTCAAGCAAGATGAACAGCATATCTATTTTAATGTAGAAGATGATGGACCTGGAATACCTCCTGAACGTCGTAGAGAGGCCTTCAAGGCCTTTCAAAGGCTGGATACGGCACGCAACCAGAATATAGAAGGGGTGGGTCTCGGCCTATCTATAGCAAGAGATATTACACAAATACATGGCGGAACCCTGCGTTTAGATGAAAGTGATATGGGCGGGCTTAAAGCCATCATCAGGTTACCAAGGTAATCGTTTAATTCTCGGCTAAGTCTTTGGCCCTTTTTAACGCAGCTTGAGCGGTTTCACGTATCAAAGGAGCTAAGCCATTAATATCCATGAGGACATCTAGGGCAGCAGCGGTTGTTCCGTTGGGTGAAGTTACGTTTTGGCGAAGTTCCTTTGCGGATGTTTCTGTTTGATCAAGTAAGGCTGCTGCGCCGATAACTGTTTGTCTTGCAAAAATTGGGGCTAGATCCTCAGGAAGACCTATCTGTAAGGCGGCGGCTTCAAGCGCTTCAACCATGTGAAATATATAAGCAGGTCCAGAGCCAGAAATAGCCGTGACTACATCTATCAAATGTTCATTGGCTACATGATGTACTTTACCCGCTGATGATAAAAGAGCTTCAGTCATTTTGACTTGCTCGTCACTAACGTTGGGCCCTTTGGTATAGGCGGTAATACCTTGTCCAATAGCTGCAGGTGTATTGGGCATGGCCCGTATAATTTTGCGTTTTGGAAAGGCGCTTTGCAATGTATTTAAAGACGTACCTGCCAATACGGATATAACTGTGGTATCTACCGGTAAGAAGTTTTCTATATCAGCGGCCAGTTGGTTAAATGATTGAGGCTTAATTGCCAAAAGCATATATTTCACAGCACTAATTTTTTTTGACGGTTTTTTGAGATGTAGCGCTCCAGTGTCAATGGCTTGACTAGCAGCTTTACCTGGTTCGGGATCTAGAATAATAAGATCATCGGCTTTAATTGTCCCAAATGATAACCAGCCAGATAATAAAGCTCCGCCCATCTTTCCAGCGCCAACAATTAGATGTGTATGGTTCGTCATAGTTAGGGGTTTGCAGCAATATCCACGAGTGCTGATGTTAAGGCATCTTCTGGCGATTTTCCAGCCCAGATAACATATTGACAAGCCGGATATCCGCGTTCGGCTGCATCTAGGGCATGAGCCAGCATATCCATAGCTTGTTCGGTTTTTAAAGTTGCTCCCCCACGCAGTGAAACGGCGTTTCTGTATACGAGAGCTTGATTCTTTTCCCAATAATCAAAATGACCAGCCTTCAGACGTTCATTAATAAGAGACATTAAACGACAAATATCATTTGAGCGTCCACCGGGAGTTCGTCCTTCAAACACAAGAAATATTTGAATTTGTTCTGTTGCGGGATTCCATGTCAGCGAGACATCATGCTCACACCAAAGACCTAGAAGAGAGATATGAAGTTCATTTAAATCAACACGTTCATAGTCATAATTCTCAGCGGTCGCCAAACGTAGAAAAACATCAATAGGATTATTACGCGAAGACAGCGTTGTATTGAGGGACGGATTAGGCCGGATGCATCTATCGTCTGCAAAGCTCATAGCGCTCATTCACTTTAAGTGAATCACTTATGTGATTCTTAATAAGTCATAGCTACCTTGAATCCGTCTTTTTACAAGATATAGACATATGGGCTTTGTTGATAACTAGATTTAGGTGTGAATAAGCTATCGCCATCCTGCTTGTAAGGCTTTTAGTGCATCTTTTCCTGGATTAAGCTCAGCATAAGGGATTTGGTTAAGCGGGCGTGCTTCAAGATTATTCTGCTTTGCCATGTCTTCTTGGCCCTCATCAATATAAAGCAAACCTGTTAGGACTTGATCCGATTTTTTACTTTCCATGATCTTGGCAAAGGCTTCGCCTCGATGGGTAGGGTCATAATTTGGATCAAGCTTTTTAAGAACAATGTGTCCTCCGTCATGAAGTTCTACGGGCATGACTTCACCTTTGTTATAAGCTGTTCGGATTTCCTCGCTGGGCGGAACATAATCTGCATGAACGGCTTTGTGGTAATATTTATAGGTATGAGCGTAAGATTTCGTCGATCCCTTGTGATCATTAAAACTCACACAGGGGGATATGACATCAATAATGGCGAAGCCTTTATGTTTCAATCCTGCTTTAATGAGGGGCACGAGTTGTTGGCGATCACCTGAAAAACTGCGCGCGATGAAGGTTGCTCCGGCTGCAAGTCCCATCATGCAAGGGTCCAATGGTGGTTGTTCGTTTATGGCGCCTTTTTTAGCAACAGAACCGAGATCAGCGGAAGCTGAGAACTGGCCTTTAGTCAGTCCGTACACACCATTATTTTCAAGCATATAAAGCATATTGGCATTGCGGCGCATGGCATGGATCATTTGTCCAATACCAATCGATAGACTGTCACCATCTCCAGAGACGCCAATATATGTCAAAGCCGCATTGGCAGCCATAGCTCCTGTTGCGAAGGAGGGCATACGTCCATGAACTGTGTTAGCGCCATGGGCTTCTTTGAGGAAATAAGTTGTTGTCTTGGACGAGCACCCAATGCCTGAAACTTTGACGGCCATATGAGGTTCAATCGCGAGATCGTAAAAGGCAGTGGCCATTGCGGCCGTTACACTATCATGGCCACATCCTGCACAGAGCGTTGACATGACTCCGTCATAATCTTGACGTTTCAGGCCAAGTGCATTGACAGGAGCGTTCTTGAGGTTGATTTTAGGTTTGACGAAAGAACTCATGCGGATTTTCTTTTTCTTGAGAGCTTACCAATTTCTTTGGTTAAGGCATCACGCACAAAACGGAAGCCCAAAGGTTGTCCGGAATAATATTTAATTGAAACGAGGCTTTCCCGAGGCACGTTAGTTTCAGTTAAAAGCAAATTCATCAACTGTGCATCACGGTTTTGTTCAATAATGAAAACAACCTCATGATCCATGATAAAATCATCAACGGATTGTGGGAAAGGGAAGGCTCGAATGCGCATATAATCCAGATGTATACCATCTTTGGCAAGTTCGCCGCAGGCTTCGCGGACAGCGCAATCGCTACTGCCAATCGCGATAACGCCATATTTGGTTTTGGTTTTGGCTATCGTCACGATGGGTTGGGGCACATGGTTTGCAGCGCTTTTCCATTTTGTTAGTAAACGATCTACGACTTCTTGATATTCTTCACTTATTTCGGTGTACCGGCCATATTTATTGTGACCAGACCCTCGAAGAAAATAAGCCCCTTTGGGGTTTGTTCCCGGCAGAGTTCTGTATGGAATATGATCTCCATCAGTATCCAAATAGCGGAAATACTCATCCATTTTATCGAGATCGTTAGAAGAGAGAACTTTACCGCGGTCTGGCTTGTAAGTCTCATCCCACGTCAATTCATCTACCATCCAGTCATTCATACCTATATCGAGATCGGATAAGAAAAACACAGGTGTCTGGAAACGTTCCGCCAAATCAAAAGCCTGCGCAGCCATTGTAAAACATTCACCGGGGTCAGCTGGATAGACAACAATATGTTTTGAATCTCCATGACTAGCATAGGCGGTCAGGTTGATGTCGCATTGCTGGGTACGTGTTGGCATGCCCGTGGAAGGACCTACGCGCATAATGTCAAAATAAACAAGTCCAACCTCGGCGTAGTAAGCAAATCCAATAAATTCACTCATTAAGGAAATTCCTGCTCCGGATGTTGGTGTAAAAGCGCGGGCTCCATTCCAAGCGGCTCCCATGGCCATACCAGCAGCTGCAAGTTCGTCTTCGGCTTGTATGATGCAGTAAAGGTTTTTACCTGTTTCTGGGTGCTTGCGAAGTAGCGCACAGTGATGGGCAAAACTATCCATAAGTGATGTAGATGGCGTAATCGGGTACCAAGAGCCAAATGTGGCTCCAGCATAGACACAGCCCAAACCTGCGGCCGTATTTCCGTCAATCATGATCTTACCTTTGGTTTTATCCAAAGTTTTGACTTTAAAGGGCAAGGGCGTTTTATAATTTGCCTTGACGTAGTCGAAGCCGAGAGCAACCGCTTCTCGGTTAGCTGGAATAAGTTTTTTCTTTTTAGCGAACATGCCGTCCACCAATCCATGAATGATTTCCACATCCAGATCTAGTAAGGCTGCACAGGCACCGACATAAGCCATGTTTTTCATCAGGATACGTGAGCGGGCAACCTCGAAGGCGTCATTACACATGTGTGATAAAGGTACGCCAATAACGGTAATGTCTGAGCGGCTCATGAAATGAGGGCGCGGCCATGTGCTATCGTAAAGCAAGACACCTCCGGGGCTAAGTTCAGCCAAGTCGCGCTCATAGCTTTCAGGGTTCATGGCCACCATCAAATGGATATCACCGAGCCGCCCTGCATGACCTTCGCCAGTCACACGGATTTCATACCATGTTGGAAGACCTTGAATATTGGACGGGAAGATGTTTTTACCTACGACAGGAACACCCATCCGAAAGATAGTTTTCATCAAAAGTTCATTGGCAGAGGCCGAGCCTGTCCCGTTGACTGTTCCTATTTTTATAACGAAGTCATTGACGCCCGCAGAGATTACGTCGCTCATTCAGCGGCCTCCAAAATGTCTTGGTCACCGACATGAGGGATTTTAACAATGCCTTCGGACATATCCCAGGCAGCTGTCGGACAGCGTTCAGCACACAGACCGCAATGCAAGCAAATATTTTCATCTTTGATCATCACTCTACCTGTTAAGGGCAGGTCAGTTGAAACATATAAGGCTTGTTCGGCAGGAGCCTTTCCATTGGGAAGGGTCGCTCTCAAAGCCTCTTCACTCTCGGCATTCGGTGTTATAGTTAGACATTCTACGGGACAAATATCCACACAAGCATCACATTCAGTACATTTAGGGGCGTCAAAAACAGTTTGGATATCACAATTTAAACAGCGCTGGACTTCGGTAGCTATCTGTTCGGGTGAGAACCCAAGCTCAACTTCGGTATCAAGTTTCTTAAACCGTTCAACGAGATCTATATGCTCCATTTTACGGCGTTCAGATCCGTCAAAAGCGTTGGAATATCGCCACTCGAACATACCCATTTTTGTGCTTTCCAATTCAATCTGATCGGGTTTTCTCTGTGTTAATGGGATGTTTTGGCAATGATTATGGATCGAAATGGCCGCCTGATGTCCGTGTTCAACCGCCCAGATAATGTTTTTGGGGCCAAAAGCAGAATCGCCGCCAAAGAAAACACCTTTCTTGGAAGACTCGAATGTGACTTGATCTACAATAGGAACTTCCCATTTATCAAACTCGATTCCTGCGTTTTTTTCAATCCAAGGAAAGGCATTTTCCTGTCCGATAGCCAGTATGACATCAGTACAAGGAATAGTGGTTTCACCAGTAACCCTTTGGTCTGATATTTTACCGTTTTCATCGATATCATATTCCATGATGTCAAAGGTCATGCCGATAAGTTTACCGTTTTCAGAGAGGAAAGCTTTTGGAGAATGATTGATGATGATGTCAACTTTTTCTTCTTCTGCATCATCAACCTCCCAAGCAGAGGCTTTGAAGAAGGCTCTGGGTTTACGGCCCATAACTTTCACTGATTTTGCGCCTAATCGAAGAGATGTCCGGCAACAATCCATGGCCGTATTGCCAACGCCGATGATTAAAACATCTTTGCCGATTTTATCGGTATGCTCAAAGGCAACGGATTCAAGCCAATCAATCCCGATATGAACATGATCATTATCATCCCACCGACCCGGAATGTCGAGATTTTTACCCTTAGGCGCGCCTGTGCCAACAAAGACAGCGTCGTAACCTTCTTCTAGAAGTGATGACATGCTTGTTACAGGAGTATTGAGCTTAAGCTCTACGCCCATATCTAATATATACCCGATCTCTTCCATCAAGACATCTTCAGGCAAACGAAAAGCAGGAATGTTAGAGCGCATTAACCCACCCGGTTTGGGAAGCTTTTCAAATATTGTGCATTCATAGCCGAGGGGAGCGAGATCATTAGCGACAGTGAAAGAAGCCGGTCCAGCACCTATTAAAGCCACTCGCTTTCCATTGGTTTTCATAGGTTTCTTTGGGAGACGATCACTGATGTCATCACGATGGTCAGCGGCCACGCGTTTAAGGCGACATATAGCAACGGCTTTTTCTTCCACACGTGTCCGGCGACAAGCGGGTTCACAGGGACGGTCACAAACGCGGCCCAATACGCCGGGGAACACATTTGAGTTACGATTCAGAAGATAGGCTTCTGTATAATTTCCCAGAGCTATTTCCCGAATATAGGCAGGTACAGGCGTATGGGCTGGGCAAGCCCATTGGCAATCGACGACCTTATGAAAATAATCTGGATTAGTCGTATCCGTTGGTGTCACCTGACCCATAATATCCCCTTATCTCGATGGAAAGCCTAATCAGGGTTTTGAAAACAAACAAGCAGATTTTCAGTGAAATTTATGAGAAAACCTTCTAAAAATTGCGTCTACTATATAGCTGAACAGTTTGCGCCCCTTCTCGGGCAATAATGTCACCGCTGTCATAAAAAACATTACCGCGATTATCGACAATTTCAAGTTTGAGAATGGGATTGGGGATAAAAGGGTCAAAATTTGTACTCGCCGTAGAGAGTGAAAAGTCAATACGGTTGGTGTTGGAGTTTAAAATGATTGTCTGCCGGGATAGAACGCGATCCTCACCGAAGGCCCCGACTGCTTTATTTAAGGTGGCTTTTAATCGAGCGTCAGCGGGTACACCTCTTTGAGGATCAAAAATAGCTTCACCATGAACAACAGATTGCGCCATCAGGGCTGGATTTAAATTTTGTCCAGTACGGGTGTTTTGACCTTGTGTTAATGCATCAAGGGTTAGTTTATAACTGGTTCTGGGGCCATTATAGGGAACGGGTTTCCGCATAATATGCGTTTTACGTCCTACCCAATCCGTTATCCAGGCTTTGATGGTTAATGGGATGCCTTTTTTTGACGTAATAATCCCTCTGTTAATTGCGAATTTAAAGGGGGGTAACTGGTTGTCGATTGTGATTGTGTCTTCGGCTGCGATCGTGAATGACGTACCTCCTGCGAGGGCGTTTTCTAATAATTGGATTGTAAGATTTCCTCCGCGTGGGAGTTGTCGTCTGTCTGAAAAAAATACTTCACCCGTTACAACTTCAAAACTCGCAATAGGTTGAATTTGCGGAGATGTAAAATGTCCTCCCGTAGCGATCAGGGTTATCTCAGGCGGTTCGGTTCCGCGGTATAAGCCTTCGCGTTCATTTATCATAACACGGTTATTGTTAGGGTCTCGAATTTCGGCGGTAATGCGCGAAAACGTTAGGTCGCGGGTGACAGTTTCAGGGACGGCGATAACCAGCTGTAGGGGTTGTTCTAATCCATTGAGTAATATTTGAGTTTGTCCGAGTAATTTTGGTTCGCTTTTTATTCCGGATGGATCATTAGGAGTATAAGCTGATAAGATAAGCATGTGATCATCTAAATCCGAGGGGACATCATATCGGATACTTACGGGGATGGTCTCAATAGAACGTTCCCCGTAAATCGGAGTTTGCTCCTGAATTTTTGTTCCATTGATAATACCTTCAAGGATATCCTCGAAGTCTTCTAACTGCGCGGTTGCTGAGCTACTTAGAGCTGAAATCATAAGTGCAATTGTTATAATCAAAAATCTTCGCACAATATCCTTGCATTTATGTGCGCCATAAACTCGTGAACTTTGTCTAAATAGTGGCAATTTGTTAAATAACTGCAGTCGCCCATAGGGGATGCTTCGTCATTATTGTCTTGAAGAGGTCAGACGTTATATGATGGGTCAACCATCTCCGCAAATTGGGGTAGGGGGCTTCATTCCACCAGCTTAAATCTGTATTGGCGAATTGTCGAATAAAAGGAAAAATAGCGATATCGGCATAGCTTTGAGATTGACCGAGCAGATATGGCTGACCTTCTAATCGTATTTCCAAAATCTTAAGGTGATTTTCGGCTTCAGCACGGTGGGTCAGATCAATATCACCTCGAGTAGCATTTTCTTTGTACCGACTTGCATATTTATAACGGTCTAAATGATGTTTAAAAGAGCCATCATTGGCGGCTATGAGGGTGTCGGCCGTATGTCGATCGCAGTTTAACCAGCCCATAGGGTCGTTTTGAGAAAGTGCGAAAAGTAAAAGCTCCAAGCTTTCCTCAATTACTGTGCCGTTCTTGCGTATAAATACCGGGACTGTACCTTTGGGTGATGCTTCTAACATTTCAACCGGTTTATCACGCAGGCTGACTTCTCGGTGCTCATAATTAAGTTGACTTGTATAGAGGGCCATTCTGCCTCTCATGGCATAAGGGCAACGCCGGAATGAATAGAGTATGGCTTTTGTCATAAGTAGAGTTAAAGTCCGTATATAGTTGAGAATTAAAGGTAAAACATGAAGACAAAAATGCCTAGGGTCTTTTTAGTTGACGCGATGCGCGTATTTGCCATTGCGATGATGATCGCTTTTCATTTTTGTTATGATTTAAAGTATTTTGGCTGGATGTCATGGGATGTACCTGAAGGTAATGGTTGGCGGCATTGGCGTTATGTCATTTTATCTTTTTTTATCTTTACGATGGGAGCTTCAATGGGGCTCGCGACAGCTAATGGACGAAACTATAAGAGTTTTTATAAGCGCCTCGGCCAAATTACATTTTGTGCTGCGCTGATTACCATCATGTCGTTAGTCATGTTCTCTAAAAGCTGGATTTATTTTGGTATTCTACATTTTATGATCGTGGGAAGCTGTGTTGTTTTCTTATTGGCCAATACAGATTGGAAAATAACTACGTTAATAGGAATAGCGATTTTAGCTGGATTTTTTCTTGGATGGCTTCCTCGGCGCTGGCCTTTTGATTTTATTTCGTCTTTACCGGATTATACAGAAGATTTTGTGCCGCTATTTCCTTGGTTGGGCGTTGCCTGTTTGGGGTTAGCTCTAAGTCAATGGCTTAGACAATCGAAGCCAGTTTTAGATAGATTGGCTAGGATAAGCTATGATGACGGATTAGGGCAGGCAATCAGTTTTTCTGGCAAACGTAGTTTATGGATTTATATGATCCATCAGCCAATATTATTTGCGATATTGATAGGTGTAGGCTGGATCATCAACTAGGCTTCCGGCCAAGATGTACATCACCTCGGGTCTTTGCCAGATCAATTTGTTTTTGGCGTTGTGCGAAACGTTCACGTTGGTCTTGGCTTATTTTGTCATAACATCTGTGGCAGGAAACGCCTTTAATATAGTGAGCTGATTTTTTTTCATTTTCAGTGATAGGATAACGGCAGGCATAGCATTGATCATAATCACTTTGTTCCAGCCCGTGTGTGACGGCTACACGTTGATCAAACACAAAACAATCTCCATCCCATAAGCTGTCTGATTCTGGCTGGGTTTCAAGGTATTTTAAAATACCACCTTTTAGGTGGTATACTTCATTAAATCCATTTAACCTCATGAAAGAACTTGCTTTTTCACAGCGAATTCCGCCCGTGCAAAACATGGCGACTTTGGGTTTGTTGAGTTTGTCTCGGTTGTTTTCAACCCATTGAGGAAATTCTCGAAACGTTTGTGTGTTAGGGTTTAAGGCACCTTGGAAGGTTCCTATTTCGACTTCATAATCGTTACGTGTATCAATTAAAACAACATCCGGATCACTGATCAACTCGTTCCAATCCTTAGGGTCAACATAAGTTCCAACAATATTGTTTGGATCGATCCCATTTACGCCCATTGTTACGATTTCCCGCTTGAGACGTGTCTTCATTCTGTAGAACGGCATTTTGTCTGTTCGTGACTCTTTATGTTCGAGGGATTTTAATCTCGGATCAGCTTTCAAAAATGCCAGTAATTGCTCAATAGCATTGTCCGTACCTGCAATCGTTCCGTTTATGCCTTCATGAGCCAAGAGTAAGGTCCCCTTTATACCGAGCATTTCACACATATCTTGTAATGGGATTTTGAGCTCTTCGTAGTCAGCCAAACGTGTGAAATGATAGAGGGCTGTGACGCAGTAAGACATAATTGCGCCTTTAAGTCCGACGGACTATTTCGTCAACAATTGAGCCGTTGTTAAAATGTCAGGCTCTGGAGTAATGAGGCGTTGATAGGGCTCAAAATTTTCTATAAAATCAATCAAGTTAGGTGGTAAGTCTTGTTTGCGCAGAAGTTTACCCATCGTATCGGAAATGATTTTAGGATCATTACAGGTTGAGGCTACGGTCTTTAGATCCTTCATGCCGCGTCCATTTCGTAATTCATTTTCAAGGCCTTTAAACGAATTTCGGAGAGCCAGCATTTGGAAAAGGTTTGGCGTCCGTCCTTTTGACCAACTTTGAGCAGCCTTACTCAGCGCCTTAATAGAGCCCCCGGCTTTGGTCTCGATATTATTCAATGCTTTGCCGGTACGCTTGCTAATCCATTCCGTTGTACAAACTTCCTCGGCTTTTGGTATGGTCGAGCAGGCAGAGATTGAGGTGACAGTAATAATCGATACTGAGACGAGAATGAAATTTTTCATATTGCGCCTATAACCTGCCGTCACAGGGCATTCAAACTCAAATGACATATTCGTATCCATGTAATTATATGCAAACAGTTGCATATGTTTAAGTAAGCGGGCATATCCTCCAAAAGTATAATATCTAATATTTTGAGGGAGGTATGCAAAACCCTTTTGACAATGAGCAGCGTATTGCGTTTCGCGAAACTATTCGGAATTTTGTAGAAGTTGAAATCAGTCCTTATGCCCATGAATGGGATGAAGCAGGAGGCGTTCCTTGGGAACTGCATGAAAAATTAGGGGCCCTTGGCTTTTTCGGTTTCGGCATTGATGAGGAGTATGGCGGGCTTGGATTTGATTGTCCTTTTATGCGAGCCATAGCCGCAGAGGAAATGGCGAAATGCGGATATGGAGGTATTGGCGCTGCTGTGGGCGGGCGCGGTATTTCGCTCGATCCGATACAGCGTTTGGCAGCGCCAGAAATTCGTGACCGAGTCCTCAAAGACATTGTGCTTGGCAAAAAAGGGTCAAGCCTTGGTATTACAGAGCCAGGAGGCGGGTCTGATGTAGCGCGTTTAAAAACGACAGCGAAGCGCGATGGTAATCACTTTGTTATTAATGGAGCTAAAACTTTTATCACGGGGGGGATGGAATCAGATTATTTCGTGATAGGCGCGCGGACAGGCGGGGAAGGTCTGACAGGGATTTCACTCTTCTTTGTTGAGAAAGATTCTCCAGGGTTTTCTCGTACGCCACTGAACAAGAAAATGGGCTGGTGGGCCTCTAACCAAGCCACGCTTTATTTCGATGATTGCCGGGTTCCTGCCACGAACCTTATGGGCCAAGAAGATTACGGCTTTATTGCTATTATGAATAATTTTAACAACGAACGCTTAGCCCTGATTGCGGGATGTCTGGGTATGATGAAGGCTGCGCTGGAAGATTCTATAGAGTGGGCCCAGCAGCGCGAAACATTTGGTAAACCCTTGATAAAACATCAGGTTATCCGTCATAAAATTGCAGATATGTCGGCCAAGACCGATGCCGTCGAAAGCTATATGAATATGATTTGTTGGAATATGGAGCAGGGGAACATTCCCGTAGCCGAGCTTTCTAAAGCTAAGTTTTTTAGTACCAAGGCTTTAGAATTCGTTGCTTCTGAAGCTATGCAAATTTTAGGCGGAGCAGGTTATCTTCGCGGGAACCGCGTTGAATGTATCTACCGCGAAGTCAAAGTGATGGCGATTGGCGGTGGTTCAGAAGAAATTATGCGTGATCTCGCGGTTCGCCAAATGGGTTTATAGGAGAGTTTTATGACGATTTATGCGCGTGATTGGATTGAGTATCACAGTGTTACAACGCCAGATAAAATCGCAATGATCGACCTTATGAGCAATCGTAAGTTTACTTATGCTGATGTTCATGAACGCGCGGCGCGGGTTGCTGGTTTTCTTAAATCCAAAGGTATTAAAAAAGGCGATCGCGTTGCTTTCCTATGTTTGAATACAACAGATGTCATGGAGCTCATTTTTGGCTGTTGGCGTATTGGCGCTATCTGTCTGGCTTTGAACTTCCGGCTTACTCCACCTGAGTTGGCATTTATCCTGAACGATTCAGAAACAACCATGATTTTAGTTGATAAACCGTTTGAACCTATTGGCGAAGCCACCAAAGCGCTAACTAATGTAAAGCATTGGGTGGATACTGATGGTTTGGGCGGTGATAGCGGATATGAACGGGGGTTAGCGGAAGCAAATCCTATATATACATTTGAACCCCAAAGCATCGAGGAACAATGCTTGCTTATGTACTCCTCGGGAACGACAGGCATGCCTAAGGGCGTCATCATCACTCACGGGATGCTTGAATTTACAACGGCGTCAACGGCTCGCCTGCCAGATAGTGGTCCAGACCAGGTTTCACTCAATAATATGCCGCTCTTTCATATAGGGGGACTGAATGTAACAGCTTTACCGAGTCTCTCTGTTGGGGGCACGGCTGTTATTATGCGCATGTTTGATCCGGACGCGACATTAAAAGCGATTAATAACCCTGACTTGGGTATCAATCTCTTATTTATGGTACCTGCCGCTTATAACGCGATGAAAGTCCACCCAGAGGTAGAGACAACAGATTTTTCACGTATTGTCACGGCGCTATGCGGAGCCGAGACTGTTCCTGTATCCTTGGTTGAATGGTGGCTTGAGAAAGGTGTTGTTATCCAAGAAGGTTATGGCATGACCGAGACGGCAGCGGGCGGAACGATGCTGCGCAAAGAAGATATACCACATATGATTGGTTCTGCTGGTCGAGCATTAATGCACTCATCGATTCGCATTGTTGATGATGGGGGGCATGTTTGCGCGCCAAATGTTCCCGGAGAAATTCAGTTTAAAGGAGCAGCCATTACGCCCGGTTATTGGCGAAACCCAGAAGCCAATGAGAAATCCTTTGTCGATGGCTGGTTTAAATCTGGTGATATTGGGCGTATGAATGAAAGAGGTTACGTCTATATCGAAGACCGCGTCAAAGACATGTATATTTCGGGCGGTGAAAATGTTTACCCTGCGGAAATAGAAAATCTTTTATATCAAATGCCGCAAATTGTAGAGGTTGCCGTGATTGGGGTCTCGGATGAAAAATTTGGAGAGACGGGCTGTGTTTGTGCTGTCGTTAAAAAAGACGATAATCTCTCTTTAGAAGACATATTAGCCCATGTCGAAGGAAAGTTGGCGTCCTTCAAAAAACCTAAATATTTGCATATTATGACAGAATTACCGCGCGGCGGAACGGGCAAAGTTTTAAAATTCGAATTACGTAAGACAGTGCCATCCTTGATCGGGCTGTAATTAGAGACTTTCTAAAACTTGCACTAAATTTGCCATATCAGTCGGGAGCGGCATTTCAAACTTTATGAGTTCTTTTGATCTGGGATGAATGAACCCAAGCGTGGCGGCATGTAAGGCTTGTCGTTTAAACGCTTTGACGGCTTGTGCCACGGCAAGTTCATTTGGGTTTTTAGAAGTTAGAAAAGCACGCTGTTTCCCATAGAGAGGATCGCCGAGTAATGGACATCCAACATGGGCAAGGTGGACACGAATTTGATGGGTTCGTCCTGTCTCCAAACGGCACTCGATTCTGCTCACTTGTGGGGTGCCGAGAGCAGCACCAATTTGTTGTCCGAAGCCTTTGATATATTTATAATTTGTAATAGCGTGACGCCCGTGTTCTGAGGCGTCGATATCACCTAAAGTGCCTCGTACAACAGCTTGTTTTTTACGGTCATGAGGGCTTCTAGCCAGACGTGAAATGATTTGACCTTCTCTAGGTTTCGGCGCGCTACGAGCCAGACATATGTAGCGGCGCTCTACGCTATGTTTAGCGAACTGTTTTGATAAGAACTGATGCGCATGATCCGTTTTGGCGGCAACCAAAAGGCCTGATGTGTCCTTATCAATACGGTGCACAATACCGGGGCGCATGACTCCGCCTATGCCTGAGAGACTATCGGCGCAATGATAGAGCAGGGCATTGACCAATGTAGCAGATCGGGAGCCAGGAGCTGGGTGGACAGTCATACCTGCCGGTTTGTTGATGACGATCAAATCATCATCTTCATGTCTAATATCTAGTGGAATATTTTCGGGAAGAGGTGTGTCGTCAACGGGGGGCGGCACAAGCACGGCATATTCGACTCCCTGTTTAATTTTTTTTGTAGGAGATTTCACGATATCCCCATCAGCTCTAACATGACCTGTTTCGATAAGGTTTCTAAGCCGCGTTCGTGACAAATCTGTCCATCCAGCTAGCCATTTATCTATCCGTATACCGATATCATCGTGAGTTGCGGTTAGAACCTGCCAGTCGCCTGATGTTTGCTCATTTTCCATGGGCGGCATCTAAACATTATGATATAATATGCCAAGAGGAATGATTGTAAGTACTGTTGTGATGTAAAGGTCACAGTTATTAGAAATAATAATATTACCGCTTATCGGGCTTGATATGCAACTAATTGCACAGTAGCGTCATTTACGAAAGTCACTCATTCAAGAGTGAATAGCGCCCAATAATAACACTCAGGGGAAAACATGCTCAAAAAATCACTATTACTCGGATCCACAGTTGTATTGTCCGCAATCATCGCCACACCAGCTTCTGCACAGGATGATGAAATCATTGTTACTGCGACCAAGCGGGAACAAACACTTCAAGAAGTCCCAATTGCTGTTACAGTTACGAGTGCTGAAACAATCGAACAAGCGACGATTCTTGATATTAATGATCTACAAACTGTGGTTCCATCTTTGCGAATAACTACTTTGCAAAATGCAGGGGCAACAAATTTTATTATTCGTGGCTTTGGTAACGGTGCTAATAATGCAGGTATTGAACCATCCGTAGGGGTATTCATTGATGGCGTCTATCGTTCTCGATCAGGGGCGCAAATAGGAGATTTACCTCGTCTGCAACGTGCAGAAGTGCTTCGTGGTCCTCAATCAACTCTTTTTGGTAAAAATGCATCGGTAGGTGTCATTAGCCTTGTGACCGAAAAACCAAGTTTTGAACCAGTTGGTGAATTTGAATTCACCTATGGAAATTTTAATCAAATTCGCGCGAAAGGATACTACAGTCAAGGCGTAGGAGATGATTTTGCTTATGCTCTCTCAGGTGGATTTAATACGCGTGATGGATTTTCAGAGAGCTTACAGCCTGGAGTGCCGGATTTAAATGACCGTAACCGCTTCAATATTCGTGGTGATGCTTTATATCAACCAAACGATACTACAGAGTTCCGTTTTATTGGTGACTATAGTGAAATTGATGAAATTTGTTGTGTCGCGCAATTTACGGACGCATTCTTTGGGCTGGCACCAGTGGTTAATGGTGTGTCTGTCGGTACAAGCCAAGCTGGACCTGGGTTATTAGGCGCTTTAAGTAACCCTCAATTGGTTGGTCTAAATTTATCACAACCTTTGGCATTCAATGATCCGAATGATCCTTTTACCTTTATAAATAATGTTAATAGTCCACCCATTAACGAAATTAAGGATTTTGGATTTTCGGGTCAGCTTGATACTGTTCTAGCGGGGGTCAATACAACAGCCATATTGTCTTATCGTGAAAATGAGAACCTTTCCGTTATTGATGCAGATTTTGCTAATATAGATTTTTTGGGAACGTCTCAAACATCTTCGGATATTGCCACATTTACAGCAGAACTTCGCTTTAATGGAGAGTCTTTTGATGACCGTTTAAATTGGACTGTTGGTGGTTTTTACTTTGACGAAGATATTGTAACTGATGATGCTCTTCGTTTTGGCGTAGATACGCGTCCTGCATTTGAGTTCTTGGGGGCGGCGGCCACAAATCCCGCAGCACCAGACATACCAGGGTTTCAAGCAACGTTTGGAGCACTTGAAGGATTAAATGGTTTTGCTCCGGGAACATTTTTTGGGCCAGATTTGGCCACAGATGAAGTTGGTAACCTCACAAATGAGTCATTTAACCTTTTTGCAAGTGGTGATTTTGAAGTCACTGATAGACTCACGCTAACCGTAGGCGGAGCTTATACGCGTGATGAGAAAAACTTTGATATTAATCAGACGAATAATAATGTTTTTTCAGCTCTTGATCTTAGTGAGTTCGGTGTTGCTGGACCATTATTAATTGGAGGCGGTATTCAAGCTACCCTACCTGGAGCTATTCAGGGGCAATTGGGAGCTCAATTTCCTGGGTTTACAACTGCAGTTGGTTCGCCTGTGCCACTACCATTTACACCAGATAATGTAGCTGCAATTACTGCGACACCTCAAGGTGCAGCTGCCTTTGCAGCGTTCCAACAAGCTGTTATTGATGGGACTACGGCGGCTGTTACGCAAGGAGTTACAGCGGCAGTGCTCGGTTCAGATTTAACTAATCCGGCTGCAAATCCACTTCTAGGATTTCAAGCCTTACAACTTGTCCCGCAAACCGCCAATTTACCTAATGGGTTTGAGGACACGCGTGTTGTTGATGATGATATCAGTTTTACGTTTCGTGGAGCATTTGACGTAACAGATAATATTAATGTTTATGCCAGTTACTCGACTGGTTTTAAGGCATCTTCTGTTAACCTGAGTCGAAACTCAGGACCACTTTTGTCAAATTTCCTAGACGAGAATGGTCGTCCTATAGCAGAAGGGTTTGCCGTTTTACCTGAAAACTTTACAGTTCGACTTGAGCCCACTGCTGCCTTCCCCGCAGGTCAGTTAATTGATAATGATACTTTGGACTCTGATATACCAGCGGATGGTGTCGCTAATATTATTACGGCTCGTAACTTCGGCTCTCGTTTTGCTGCGCCAGAAGAAACAACGAATATCGAGATTGGCCTGAAGGCGGCCTTTGATAATTTTGCACTAAATCTTGCATTGTTTGATCTGACGGTTGAGGGCTTTCAATCTAACGTCTTTATTGGTTCCGGTTTTGTCCTAGCCAATGCTGGCGAGCAATCTGCACGCGGTGTAGAATGGGATGCTTCATGGACTCCGATTGAGCCTTTGACTTTAACCTTTGCCGGGACTTATCTGGACGCGAATTTTGATGAATTCCTTGGGTCGCCAGATTTCTTTGGTGCTCCTAATGATATTAGCGGACAACAACCAGCTGGTATTCCTCCGCTCAGCTTGGCAGGCTCCGCGACTTGGAACCATACCTTCCAAAATGGCTGGTCTGGTTTTTTACGTGGTGATGTTTCTTATGAAAGTAATACACCCATACTTGATATCTTTGAGTCCATTGATACAGGTGCAGGAACCGTTGCAGCGGCTGGCGGTACGGCATCAATTACTTCACTTACAGGATTTGCGAATATTGATCGAACACAGTTCCTGATTAATGGAGGTGTTGGGCTAGACTTTGATAATGGTTTTGCTTTGCAAGGTTTTGTACGTAATTTGACAAATGATCAGTTCTTACAAAGTTCTTTCCCAGTACCCGGTTTGACGGGACTTTTTGCCGGCTATCCTAATGCACCTCGCACATATGGAATTACGGGACGCTACAGTTTCTAAAGCTAATTTGGCACTAAATCTTATGCTTTTAAAAGGCCGCTCTTCGTGAGCGGTTTTTTGTTACATAGGGAATAAGCTAACCGTTTAGCGCCGCGTCACACAGTAAATAAGCGCGGCCGGCATCGCTCTCAAAACGGGTGCGGATAGCTTCACGGTTATCTTCAATGGCTGTCATACGCGCATTAAACTGAGCGACATAGGCACGGGCGTCACTTTTAAGGGCCGCATTTTCTTCCATAGCACTGTGGAGGTGCCGCACGAGGTCACCCATTCTGTGGGATACTGTCTGACTCATCGCTATAGGGCCCTTGGAACGGCGTGTGTTGGCGGCTTCGATAATGCAGCCATCATCCATGACGGCGGCTGGAGATAAGCCTAGAGCTGTTAGAGAGGCTATTATGCGTTGATCTGATATGTTACGCTGTTTCGGGACAGAGGCGGGAGTATCTATAGCTGAGCTTGTGTCGGGCCTGTCTAATCCGCCAAGCATATCCCGCCATCTCCAGCCACTACGTTCTTTTTTCTTTTTACCTTGATCTTCTATTGACTGAATAACATCTTTGGGTGTTTCTGGGTTAACTGGAACCTCAAGCCCCTCTAATGGATTTGGCAGTTGTAAATCATGTACGGAGCTGGCCGTATCAAAATCCAGTTCTATTTCTTCATTAGGTTTTATAGCTGGCATTGTTATTGATTTCCTTAAACTCGGAATGTCTAATTCAGAGTTCTCGGGTTCTTCAACCGCCCGTAACTTTAACCGTCCTTTATGTTTACGCTTGGTGTGAGACGGTTCATTTAAATTTAGTTTTTCAGATGGCTGCGGCGTAGCAAGCCGATTTTGTAAGGCCAGCATATCATCTTCAATACGGGCAATTTCTTTCCTTGATTGAGCAAGGCTGTCTTGAACGCGTTGTGCGGCTTGACTTGTAATGTTTTCAGCCTTTTCTGATGAAAACCTGACCATATTCTCCATTTCTTCGAATCGTTGTTTGACCGCTGTATCGGTCAGGCGCGTTGCTTCGGCTAGAGCTTCAACCGTCTTACGTCCGGATTCAGAGGCATTGGTAAGACTTTCAGCACTAACCTTAGCCGCGAGTGACATATCCCGCATTTTTGTCACACGCTCTTCTAACGATAGGCTCATATTTTGTTGTTCGTCACGTAATTGAGAAATCATACCTGTCAAATCTTGCGCATGTTTACGGTAAACCTCATCCAGTTCATTGGACCGCTCGCGGATCATATTGGCAAGATTTTCTATTTCTTCGTGGCTATGAGTTAGGGTCGAAGCTGCATCAATTGAATTGCCGCGTACAACTTCAGAGGCGGCATTGATACGTTCAGCTGCGCTCTCAACACTTATGCGAGCTTCTTGAATTTTTTGCTCTGCTAATTGTGTTGAACCATCCAATTTGGTCGCGTGTTCTTCCAAGCTAGTTGTTAATTTAGCCACGCGGCTATCAAATGTCCCTGCAATACTTTCTAAAGCAATCCGCTGTGTGGAAAGTCGTGAGGCTATGTCATCCGCGGTTTGTGAGGTCATACCTGAAGCGGATTCCAAATTTTGCGTTTGCTCTTTTAATATCGATTCCAAAGTACTCATTCGAGCTAGGGCTTGGTCTATACGGGCATCCACGCCGTTAAGTTCGGTTTTAATAGCTTGGGACATAAGACGCGTTTTAGCGATTACGCTATCATCTGGCTGAGTCAGTTTAGTAGCGGCTCGCGCTAAATTGTGAGACTGCAGAGATAGGCTTGATAATTGGCGGAATGTGTAAAATAAAATACCTAATAAAATCGCGGGCAATATTATAGCCATAATAATTCCGGTGATTTGAATTGGACTAAGATCAGTCCATTTCCTGCCGAAATCAAAAGAGCCATAAAGAAAGGAGAACGATGACGCGAGCCATAGGACTACAACCGCTATTCCAACCCATTTCATCCAAGCGGTCGACGGCGATGATAAAGTAGTGAATGGGCTTTGCGTTATAGGTGCCGTAGTAGAGCTTTGAGAGAGTTCTCGACCTACAATATTATCCTCGGCTATGTCTGTATTGGTCTCTTGTTGGGGTGTTCCCTCCTTTAGAGGCACGTTTTCTACGGATATATCCTCTACAAATATATCCCGAGGTTTATCGCGTGTAATAAATTTAGGGATAGGGTCATCGTCAATGCCGACTTCATTAATTGATTTTATGAGAGGGCCTTTTGATTTTATCTTAGTAGGATTGGCATTTATGGCGTTTAGAATGTCTGATTCATCAGGTTCGATACTTGTAATTTTTTTTAAAATGCCTGCCACGAAAGTCCCTAAGTTTAATTTTTCTCAGAATTAACCGAATATAAGCCGTTTTGACTTAACATGAGAAGCTATCTGGGAAAAGTCGCGAAGACGGTGAAAACAGATAATGGTGAATTAAAATAGGTGGGTAAGGCGATGAATTCAATCGTAAAAGCGCGCGTTAGCAAAAATACATTGAAAATTACGGAAAAAGAACGTCATTATCTCGTGATGGGAATCATGCAGCCGGGCGGTAAATTACCGTTATTTGATGATTTAGGGCAGGAATTGAATCCAGCGATTATTCGCTCTTGCCTCAAGAAAGGCTTAGCAGAGCGATGGTTTGCTAATCCTTTAAAACCGGATTGGCTTGTATGCCGCTTAACCGATAAAGGACGTCAAGCCGTTCGCTAGTTTAAAGGCTTTCGCGTTTGCCACATAATTAGGGCAATAACCCCAAGGGATGCGATGGCAACGAAAACATCTACTTTGGGATTGCTTGTGCTCATAAAGAGTGATGGTGTTGGGATAACTGACCCTTCATAATTTACGAAGATGCCGGCGAATGTATTATTGCCAGCATGGAATCCAATGGCGGATTCAAGTCCATCATCCATCCAGACCATGAGACAAGCAATAAACCCGAACAAAAAATAGCTACTCATCGTTAAGGTCAACATGCCGCTTTCTTTACCGGCTAAGGCTTCTGGATTTGCGAGGTGCATGGCCATGAACATCAGGCTCGTAATTGTAAATACTACCCATTTGTTCTTGAGGAAATGATGAAATCCTTGATTGAGATATCCACGAAATATAATTTCCTCTGTACCGGATTGCAGCGGTAAAAAAAGTAGGCAAACCAATGTATAAGAGATAAATTGTTCAGCACCGAAATTAGCTCTTACTGAACTTATACCAAAAAAATGAAGCATGGCAGTGAACGTTCCAAGCACAACCCAAGTCACAAAGAAGGCTTGCAGGCCACGTCCCCAGCGAATTTTAGTGGCTGCTGTATGTAAGCTTTTAATGGACCTGTTATGAAGAAATTTTTGCCCCAAATAGGGCGCAATCAAAGCCCCAGGAAAAGTCAAAAGAATTAACATAAATATTAAAGGGCTTGCGGCTACTATTTTAGGATTAAGCTCAGTCATTTCCGGGCTCGACATCAGCGGAAATAATTTAGCCAGAGTGAAAAACGATGTTGCGACCATTAACCCGCATAATATACCGAATACCTTTCTGACTGTTTCTTTAGTCGAGCGATGGATAAGCCAAAATAATAATCCCAAAATTGTGCTAAGCCCAAACCCTGCAGAAAGAATACCGAATAGAACCATGTTCTCTCCAGTGAACATCTGCATACTCATATCTATCATTTGTTGAGAGAGTTCGGGGTCAACGGAGTCTAATATTGGACCTACAGGGCCTGTGAATATAAGTTGAGCTCCTAGCCAGCCTAAAATTGTAAACCAAAACACAATGATCCAGCTCCACCAGCGTGACTCTCCAGTTTGAGTTAGGTTGAAATAGGCATCTGTTTGGGGGTGCATGTCTGTCTCCTGATTCCAATAAATGAACTATGCAGGGTCAAACATGAAACGACCATTAAAAAACCACACTTTCGTACAAATTGCGTTACGCAACATGCACGAAGCGCGGTCATAAAGTTTATGTTAGCGACTTAGTAGCGGCAATCAATAATGCGTTCCGAGCCTTGAACTATATAGGTTCCATCCCAAGGGTTTGAGCACTGTTTAACGCTTACCAATTCGCGGTGACCGTGATGATATCCTTCAACTGTTACTCGGCGGCATGTCGTGCGGGCTTGGTAATTATTAAAGGCTCCATAGCTTGGCTGGTATAAGCTATATGGGTTTTGTGACCAACGATAGCGACTATAATCTGAGCTTCCGAGATTGAAACTTATACCGACACTGCTGCGATAGGGTGAAGAAAAACCTCTACCACTGTGACCGAATAGAGAGGACGAACGACGGAAGGGGGTGTTAAAACTATTGTTAAAACCTCTATTAAAGCCAAATCGCCTATTGTTAAAGCCATTGCGGCGATTAAATCGACTATCCCGTAAACTACGTCCATTCCTGCGATTAAAATTTCGATTTGTTCGAATTCTACTACCTCTAACCCGGTCATGACTATGGTTGTGAGATCGATGGTCGGCCAATTTGATGAAGTTTTGTGATTTTTTAACTTTGGCTTTAATCGGTTTATCGGATGCTGCCATCGCAGATGGGGCTGCGGCAAGTACAATCAAAGCACCAGCCGCTAGCAAAGTCTTTGTGAGTAAATGCCTTTTGACTGTCTTGGTCATGAGGACCTCCTTTGTTTAGCGACAATCAAGGACTAGCAAAGGACAGCTGAGACAATGCTGAAACTTCTGTTCATATTGAGTTAATAGTTTAGAGCAGCGTTTATGAGCGCTAATGATTCCGAGACAGAAATAGATTTTGATCACCTCAATAAATATGTCGGGGGAGATGAAGACTTAACAGCCGAAGTTTTTGGCTTGTTTCGGCATCAGGTCGAAATGTGGGGACGGGGCCTTAATCCGGATACAGATGACGATACATGGGTGTCGGTCACGCATTCTCTCAAAGGGACTGCCAATGCTGTAGGTGCCGTTAAATTGGCCGCGCTTTGTGAAAAGGCGGAAAATTACATCGGAGAAGCGAATCGTCCCGGATTACGTGATAAATCTGTACAAGATATTGAATTTCGCATTTCCCGAACAGTCGCAGAGATACAACGCTGGGAATACCGGCGTACGCTTAATAATATTCGCGGCAAATGACTTGATACTCGCAGA
>CAZNWH010000018.1:20270-28879 GCA_964576765.1 uncultured Hellea sp. | reverse complement strand
GTTGAAAGTAACCCTCTATATCAGTTTGAAAACGTAAATATTTGTGATGCCGAAAAACTATCCCAAATATTCCAAGACTATAAGCCTGATGCCGTCATGCATCTTGCAGCAGAGTCTCATGTTGATCGCTCAATAGACGGCCCTGGTGCTTTTATTTATACCAATATCATTGGCACTTATAATCTTTTACAAGCTGCTAGAGATTACTATGAAAACCTTACAGGGGAGGAAAAAGATCGTTTTAGATTTCATCACGTTTCTACGGATGAGGTTTATGGTGACCTTAAAATGAATGAACCCGCTTTTGAAGAAACGACCTCCTACGATCCAAGTTCCCCTTATTCTGCCTCTAAGGCCGCCTCAGATCACCTTGTTCGAGCTTGGGGACGAACTTATGGCCTCCCTATATTGATAACAAATTGTTCAAATAATTACGGGCCCTATCAGTTTCCTGAAAAGCTTATACCAGTGGTTATATTAAAAGCCTTACATGGACAGGATATTCCGGTTTATGGAACAGGTGTAAATGTTCGAGACTGGCTTTATGTAGATGATCATGCAGACGCCTTGTTGACAGTTTTAGAAAAAGGGAAAATCGGCAGTACGTATAATATTGGCGGAAACAATGAACGCACAAATCTAGAACTGGTCGAAACTATCTGCACATTAATGGATACACACTCACCAAATGCTAGTCCCCATAAGGGCCTAATCACCTTTGTGGATGATAGAGCTGGACATGACCTGCGCTATGCGATCAACGCGTCTAAAATCAAGAACGAATTAGGATGGTCTCCCTCTGTTGAATGGAATGAAGGATTTGAAAAAACGCTTTTATGGTATCTTGAAAATGACTGGTGGTGGAAACCGATAGTTAAAGAGGGAATGTTCGGGAAACGATTGGGATTAAAATAAAATATGAGTTTGAATTTTGCAGTTATTGGAGAAACTGGACAGCTCGCCCGAGCCCTAAAAGTTCAATTGAAACAGCAAGGCTATAAGGGATATTTTTTTAACCGCCAAGCCCTAGATTTATCAGCAAACTCTAAAACTCTAGAACATTTTATGGACGATATCCCTGACGTCGATGCCTTAATAATAGCGGCCGCCTACACGGCTGTCGATGAAGCAGAGAATGATCGCGAAGCAGCCATGGCGGTCAACGGAAAAGCGCCTGGGTTAATTGCGCAAGCTTGTAATGAGCGAAACATTCCTTTGATACATATATCGACTGATTATGTTTTTAACGGTGAAGCCAATACACCATATAACGTGACAGACAAAACCGACCCCATAAACGTCTATGGTTACTCAAAAAGGGCAGGAGAATTAAGTATTCAAGCCTCTGGGTCCCGCTATGCAATCCTGCGAACGTCTTGGGTATTTGATGGCACTGGTAAAAATTTTTTAACTAACATGCTTCGCCTCGCTGAAACACGAGAATATCTTAATATAGTCGACGATCAACTGGGCCGACCTACCTATGCAGGGCATCTTGCCCAAGCAGCCCTATCCGCGGCAAGAGGATTAATAGCAGGGCTAGAAGGTAGTTCAGGTATTTTTCATGTCAGCAATACCGGCTCTATCATCAGTTGGGCAACCTTTGCTAAAGTCATATTTAAAACAAATAGTTTAGACATTTTAGTCAACGCCATCTCCACGGAAGAATACCCTACCCCCGCTAAGAGACCTGCTTTTTCAGTGTTAAATACGAACAAGTTCGAAACAATATTTGATTATGAATTACCAAGCTGGCAGGAAGGTCTCGTGGCGGCTATGTCCGAGAGATAGTAACTGGTGAATAGAATGGAACGAAAAGGTATTATTTTGGCGGGCGGGTCGGGCACCCGGCTTCATCCGAGCACCATTTCAGTTTCAAAACAACTTATGCCTGTCTTTGATAAACCCATGATTTATTACCCGCTTTCTGTGCTCATGACGGCTAAAATTAGAGACATTCTGATAATCACGACACCGCATGACCAAAAGGCCTTTCAACACCTCCTACAAGACGGCAAGCGATGGGGACTTAATATCGAGTATGCTGTACAGCCTAGTCCTGACGGGTTAGCCCAAGCCTTAATAATTGCCGAAAAATTCCTCGATGGAGCTCCAAGTGCTCTTATTTTAGGCGATAATCTATTTTTCGGGGTGCCCTTTACCCGTACAGTAATTTCAGCAAATCATAGAGAAACTGGAGCCACAATTTTTGGATATGAAGTTAAAAATCCATCGGATTATGGCGTTGTAGGGTTTGATGAAAGCCGGAATGCTGTTTCACTGGAAGAAAAACCTGTCGATCCAGCCTCAAATTACGCCGTTACGGGCCTTTATTTTTACGACAAGCATGCGAGTCAATACGCAAAGCAAGTCAAACCCTCACCCCGAGGTGAATTAGAGATAACGGCCTTAAATGAAATTTATTTAAAAGCTGGAGAGTTAAATGTTGAACTCCTTGACCAAGGAACGACCTGGCTTGATACAGGAACCCACCGTTCTTTATTACAGGCGGCACAATTTGTGAGCGTGATTGAAGAAAGACAAGGAAAACGAATCTGCTGTCCTGAAATCATCGCTTATGAAAATGGCTGGATTGATAGGACACAACTCACCAAACTCGCTGAAAGTCTAAAGAAAAGCGGTTATGGCGATTATTTTTTTAAATACCTAGCTCGCTAATTGCCAAGAATATCCATCATAATTGTCAATTACAATGCGGGGGAATGGCTGAACCGTAGTGTCCAGTCAGTTGTCAATCAAAACTTCAAAGACTTTGAGTGTTTTATAGTAGACAATAACTCGACAGATAAGTCGCTTCAAAGACTTCCCCGCCTAGACTCCCGATTTAAAATCATAAAGTCGGATAAGAATTTAGGCTTTGCTGCTGCCAATAATTTGGCAGCATCGCGAGCCAAGGGTCAATGGCTAGCATTGCTAAACCCCGACGCTTTTGCGCATACGGATTGGTTAGAAAAACTTCTTGAAGCAACCCGTTTAGCCCCAAATGTGACCATGGTGGGATCTACACAATATATGGCTCTGGAAGATAATATTTTTGATGGTATTGGTGATGAATACCATGCCTTTGGGCTCGCCTACCGGGCTGGTTATGGACAAAAAGTTCACCCTGTTATAAACCGTGAAACATTTGCACCATGCGGCGCAGGTGCATTTATAAAGCGTGAAAGTTTTTTACGTCTTGGCGGTTTTGACGAAACATTTTTTTGTTATCACGAAGATGTCGATCTCGCCTATCGCATGCGATTAGATGGCGGGATTTGCATCCAATCAGCCGAGGCTAAAATTGATCATGTCAGTAGCGGTATTAGCGGACGAGCATCTGATTTCGCGATTTATCATGGAACCCGCAATCGTATTTGGACTTTTATGAAAAACACTCCACGCGGGCTTATGCCCTTTCTTTTCCTAGGGCATATTGGCATGAATTTTCTTATGTTTATCTGGTCAATATTCAGATCCAAACGTGCAAAACCAACATGGCGAGGTATAAAAGACGGTTTTTTTACAAAACCGCATTCTTCAGTTATGCCGCCAAAACGTAAAATATCCTACTCAACCTTACTAAAGAGTTTTGGTTGGTCACCTCTAAAGGTTAAAAAACGAGCTCCTATAAACACGAAACCCATAAAGTAATAGATATAAAAAAACCCGCTATTAGCGCGGGTTATTCTTTAAAATGCATGAAGTCTACTATGCCGCTTCAAGATCGGCTCTGGCCTTTATCACCATTTTTTTAATTTTCTTTGCTTTATCAGTAAGCTTGTGATTTTTTGTTCCAAGTAAAAACCCGTCAAGACCACCTTTAAAATCAACCGTTCGTAAGGTCTTTGCTGCAATGCGCATTTTAAACTTCTGACCCAAAGTATCAGAGGGGAGTGTTACATTACATAGATTCACATTGAATCTGCGATTAGTTTTAATATTCGAGTGAGATACATTATGACCTGACATAGGGCCTGTATCTAAAAGATCGCAACGACGTGACATGATTATTGCCTGTTTTAAATATAAAGCCCGCGTAAATATACAGGCGTGTTAAGAAGCGGGGAATTAGATATAGAATTGCCTCACGTCAACCCCTTGCTCCTTCAATTAATACTCTATCACAATGAAATATAACTAAATCACAGTTAAGATGACCAATATTTCACTGTGATAGACCCTTTTGTTCAGATTACCGCCATGCGACATCTGTTAGACAAGATTCTTCAACACTACGTTTGAACCGGAACAATCATGCCTCGCCTGATCAAATACCTTCTTAAGTCTGCTATTGTAAGCTCTTTGGCTATTTCAGGCGTAGCCTCAGCGAGCTTTATTGATCAATCTCGTAATATACCCGCCCTAAATGATAACAATATAAACTCTGTTATCTATCATCTACCTCCTGCCCCTATCAGCGCAACGGAATTCAACTTTGAGCTCAAAGGCTATATCTTCGGACTACGGATGATAAAAGCCAATTATACGGGCTGGTTTGATAGCAGCCGTTATACAGTTTACACCGATCTTAAAACCTCCGGCCTGGGGGCTCTGCTCAAAAAACTTGAAATATGGGCTGTCACCACTGGGAATTATGCGCGCTCTGGCCTAACGCCTCGGTTTCATATTCAACAAAATATGGATAAAAAAAACCGCAGGGTTGAAATGAATTATGACAATACAGCGCAGAAAGTAGATGTTGCCATTATGCCGCCTCTCGGAAGTCAAGGCTTACCCCCCGCCAGTCCACAAGAGCGCTATTCAGCCGATGATACCATCTCAGCTATATTAAACCTTATGATGCGTGGGCAAAAAATTGACGGTACCGTTTGTCATGGCGCTGTGCGGGTCTTTGACTCGAAACAACATTATAATCTGCGTATGGTTCAAGACGGTACAAAGCGCATAAAATTTGACGGTGAGAAAGTCGATACCATACGCTGCTTGGTCTATTACGAGCCCATATCAGGATTTGACCCCGAAGACCTCCCCAATACAGAAGAAGGCGGAACACCTATCAAAATTTATATGAAAGAATTTGCAGACCTTGGGCTCTACGTCCCCGTAAAATTTACATATAAAATAAGCTCAATTAAGGCCGTCATCAAACTTGATGATATAACAATCAAAAAGCCAAGCCTAGCTCACTAAATTTGAGTGTTTATAAATTCGAAGCTGCAGCCAAATTTTGTAAATACCATTGATATGTTGTTTTCAGACCATCTTTTAGAGATACTTTAGGCCTCCACCCGGTTCCTTTAATAACTGATACATCCATTAATTTTCTGACTGGACCATCAGGTTTTGAGTGATCAAATTTTATCTCCCCTTCGAACCCTGTCACGTTTGAAATTGTTAAGGCAAGTTCTGCAATGGAGCAATCAGTGCCTGTTCCAACGTTAATATGTGAATTTTGAGGCTTTACAAGGTTATCATAATCACCCTTTTTTAGACCCATAATATGAGTACAAGCTCTTGCCATATCATCTACATAAAGAAATTCACGCATAGGTCGACCACTGCCCCAAATCGTCACTGATTTAGATTTCATTTTAACAGCTTCGTGAAACCGCCTTATCAACGCGGGAATGACATGGCTATTTTCAGGATGAAAATTATCACCTACGCCATATAAATTCGTAGGCATGACGCTTCTATAGTCTCGATTATGTTGTCGATTATAACTTTCGCACATTTTTATTCCCGCGATTTTTGCTATCGCATAGGGTTCATTTGTAGGCTCAAGTTTTCCGGTCAATAAAGCTTCTTCCGACATAGGCTGTGGAGCCTCTTTTGGATAAATACAAGACGATCCTAAAAATAACAAACTTTGTACACCGGTACGGTGAGCACTTTGGATAACATTATTTTGAATAGAGAGGTTGTCGTATATAAAGTCCGCCGGATAGGTATTATTTGCCAATATACCGCCCACTTTCGCAGCCGCCAAATAAACTTGATCAATCACAGTATTTTGAAAAAAGTCAAAAACTTCTGCTTGATGAGTTAAATCCAACTCTTGCCGCGTTCTCGTAATAATATTTACGTTTTTCATTTCATATAGTTGGCGCATTATAGCCGACCCAACCATCCCAACATGTCCGGCTACAAAGATATTTATCATTTAAAACGACTTAACATTTATCAATAATCGCTTTCAAACCCACCTGCCAATAAATGCACTTGACGCTTTGCAACTTTCAAATCAAATTCAATCATCTCAGCGCACATATCTTCCACACTAATTTCAGGCTCCCACCCCAGCTTTTCTTTCGCCTTACTTGGATCTCCAAGAAGGGTCTCAACTTCGGTTGGACGAAAATACCGTGGATTTATCCGAAGAAGAACATCACCGACCGACACAGCTGGAGCATTATCACCTTGGACCTGAGTGACGATAGCTTTTTCTTCCAAGCCCCTCCCTTCAAAGCTAAGCGTAAGACCTAAGCATTTGGCACTTAGATGAATAAAGTCCCGTACAGATATTTGCTTACCTGTCGCAATGACAAAATCTTCAGGACTTTCTTGCTGTAACATCATCCATTGCATCCGAACATAATCTTTAGCATGACCCCAATCACGTAACGCATTCAAATTACCTATATAAAGACATTTTTCGAGCCCCTGCGCAATATTTGACAGCCCGCGGGTAATCTTACGCGTCACAAATGTTTCTCCGCGGCGCGGCGACTCATGATTAAATAAAATGCCGTTACAAGCATACATCCCATATGCTTGTCGGTAATTCACAGTAATCCAATGGGCATACAACTTTGCCACAGCATATGGGCTACGCGGGTAAAACGGCGTTGTTTCAGTTTGCGGTGTTTCTTGTGCGAGGCCGTATAATTCCGATGTTGAAGCTTGATAAAACCGCGTCTTATCTCCAAGGCCAGAAAGCCTTATCGCTTCAAGCATTCGTAATGTACCCAACCCACCAACATTTGCCGTATATTCTGGTGTTTCAAAGCTAACGGCAACATGCGATTGGGCCCCAAGATTATAAATCTCATCTGGCTCAATATCATGAACTAACCGAGTTAAATTCAATCCGTCAGATAAGTCTCCATAATGCAAAGAAAACCGCTTATTCTCAGTCTGATGCGCTTCATAAATATGATCGATACGTTGTGTATTAAAAGATGATGCCCTGCGCTTTAACCCATGGACTTCATAACCTTTTTCCAACAAAAATTCAGTAAGATAAGAACCATCTTGACCGGTTGTTCCTGTAATCAATGCCTTTTTCATCGGATTTCTTTTAACCAACGCAATCGTAATTAAAAGTTCTTTTGACCACAAAATTAATGATCCATCTTTTCTATTAAGAACACTCAATAGTTTCATTGAGTTATAAGGCATCACGGATTAGAACAAAGGCATTATAAAATTCGAGAGTTAAGCGTGAAAATACTTATCACTGGTGCTGCGGGGTTTATTGGGTCTCACGTTGCCCATAATCTCGTCGATCGTGGAAATTTGGTCGTTGGTGTTGACAACATGAATGATTATTATGATCCAAAACTAAAAGAAAACCGCCTTTCTCGATTACTCTCGAAAAATAACTTTTCCTTTCACAAGGTCGATATAGCTAACCAAGAGACATTAAATCATGTCTTTCAAACCGAAAATATAGACCGCGTTATTAATCTCGCCGCTCAACCAGGCGTTCGTTATTCCCTAGAAAACCCACATGCCTATATTGAAAGTAATATATATGGGTTCATGAATATTCTCGAATGTTGCCGGCATCATAATATTAAACACCTAGTCTATGCGTCTTCAAGTTCCGTATATGGTTCAAATACACGTATGCCATTTTCTGTCTCTCATTCGGTAGATCACCCCACTAGCCTCTATGCCGCGACAAAAAAGGCGAATGAGCTCATGGCACATACATACGCCCATCTATATAAACTTCCTGTGACAGGCCTTAGGTTCTTTACGGTTTATGGCCCATGGGGACGGCCAGATATGGCTCCCTTTCTTTTTACAAAAAAAATCATCGAGGAATCTACCATAGATGTCTTCAATAATGGAAATCATTCAAGAGACTTCACCTATATAGACGATATAGTCATAGGCGTTGTTAAATGCCTTGATAACATAGCGACCCCGAATAAAGATTGGGATAGCAATGCCCCTGATGCGGCCACATCTAATGCCCCCTACCGTCTTTTTAATATTGGCAGTAACACTCCTGTTGAATTGATGTACTTCATTGAATGCATCGAAAAAGCCGTAGGGAAAAAGGCAAAAAAGAACTTCACTCCGTTACAGCCAGGTGATGTCCCCATGACCTTCGCTGATGTTACTGCTTTAGAAAAAACAATTAACTTCAAAGCAGGCACCAATATAGAAACTGGAATCAAAAATTTTGTTGAATGGTATAAAGATTATTACAAGGCTTAGTCTTAAAATTTAGCCGCAAAACTCTCCGCCAGTTTTTGTCGGGCTTTGCCACCTTTATGAAAAACGTCTCCACCAACGCCGTAAATTAAAATTGGATCAAACCAATTTTTGGAAACCCCTTGATTGAGAAAATCTTCTGCAGATAAACATTTACGGTTCGCTTTTGTAGACAGCTCAAAATCTATTGAGTCAAC
>CAZNWH010000018.1:8391-20170 GCA_964576765.1 uncultured Hellea sp. | reverse complement strand
CAGATAAACATTTACGGTTCGCTTTTGTAGACAGCTCAAAATCTATTGAGTCAACACCATGGTAAGCACGATAAATCACCTCAGTACAAACAAGTCGGTCCGAGGTGGAAAAGTCAAAGACAAAGTCATAGAGCTTACCCGCATGTGACAATCCCTTATTAAGCGCTTGTATAATCTTCGCTTTAGAAAGCTTTGGACGTAGAACAACAAAAGAATCAACCGCTAAAGTTTCTTCAATATTGCGCAATAAGACTCCATCTTTTTTGGCTTCTAGAATATTTATATTTTCATCGCTTTTTCGTATCCCATCAGAAACAGTCTGCAAACTCATAGCAGATCGTTCCTCAGATGTACCGATATATAAAGCGCCGTGTGGCCAAAAGCCTGGTAAAAAGAGATTACTCATCGCATCATCATGACGTGTTATAAAAACATCTCCAGGCCTAAGCTGCGATTTTAATTGCCTTATAGTTTGAGGTGTGACGCGTTTCGGAGCATTAATATTTTTGACAAAGGGAATTTTAAGTTCAGCGATATCAGACCCTGTGGCCTCAAATAACATAAACATCGTCTTCTGACCTGTTGAAATACAGCGCCTCCGCAAAGAGAAGTTCAAAAACCGTCGATAACGGCGTAAATGATCCCCACGAGAGGCTGAGCGGAGGTTCAACGACTCTAATATTTCCTCAACATCTATATAATTTCCGCGGGTCAAAGCGGCTATAATATCAGATCTGTTGGCATCAAAATAATCTCTCGCCTGATAAAATCCATGCATTTTAAAGGCGGACGTCAATTGCCTATAGAGCCGCGTGAAACTTTTCCGCTTCAGACCGTAACGCTGCTCGGCTTCATCCAGTTTTTTCCAGACAATGTCGCGTTTACGCGCTAAATTAATTAAATACGTCCCCGTGCTCACTATGATTTCTGCCCCGCATAAAGCAATTCCAAAGGCTTGATGCTCTAAATCAGAAAACTGCGTTTGCCCCGATTTATATTTTTTGAAATAAGGTTTCAAAGTGTGGATCATCTGCCATATCGCAACTCGGATTCCTAAATATCGGGCATAAGTTTCCCGCAAACGCTCGTCTTCTAACGGATCATAATAACCTCGCATCTCAGCGGTTCGGCTATCTGAAATTAACGCCATCATCTCAACTTCAGTAGGGAGAGCCGCAAAAGATGCCCTTAATGTCCGGATAGCCGAATTTATCAAGACCTGTTTCACGACTTAAACTTCATCCCACCCTTCAGGATTACGCGCACGGCGATTGAGCCACATAACCCCGCGAAGATCCGCTAAAGACACCCATAGCCTACCCAAATTCGTATATTTGGAAACGCCGAATTCACGTCGGCGATGATTCACATCGCAAAATTCAATTTGGTAGCCCTCCCGCAGCATAAGAGCGGGGATGTATCGATGAAGGTGATCAAAATAAGGCAGCCGTAAAAATGCTTCACGCGTAAAGACCTTTAAGCCACAACCTGTATCATCAGCTTTATCTTTAAGCAGTTTTTTTCGTACGCCATTGCCTAAGCGTGATCCTATTTTTTTCGCCTGGCTATCTTGACGTTTAGCACGGCGACCTCCCACCATTCCTAAATTTTTAGGCGCATGCTGGCGAGTTATTTGTTTGAAGAGCGCCGGAATATCGGTGGGATCATTTTGCCCATCCCCGTCCAGCGTCGCTATATATTTAGCTTTAGCCATTATCACCCCTGAACGCACAGCTCTTGATTGTCCCGCATTCTTGCGGTGTGATATCGCCCTTAGAGACGGATAAGTTTTCTTTAGTGATGTGAGCACGGATAGTGTCCCATCAGTGCTCGCATCATTGACAAAGATCATCTCATAATCGGTTTCAAAAAGAGCTAATGCTATTTCATCGGCCAACTTGGCTACATTCTCTTCTTCATTATAAACAGGCACAACAACTGAAATTTTTGGTGTATCACTCATATCATTGATGTGACACGCTATTATATTTCTCGCAAGTTTCACTTTTGTCAGCTTCTTGTTTTAGGTTATGAGCCAAATATGAATTCACCTTCGCAAACAATCCCCTCCTATTGGAAGCATTGGTTGATATTGATTGGCTTAACCCTTCTTGTCGCGCTACCAGGGCTAGTGAATTTGCCCGTCATTGACCGTGATGAAGCCCGCTTTGCACAAGCCTCAGCTCAAATGGCTGAAAGTGGAGACCTCATCAATATTCGTTTCCAAGATCAAGCTCGTAACAAAAAGCCCGCTGGAATTTATTGGTTACAAACCGGAGCCATTAAAGCATTGGGTAAAAGCGGGGAGAGACGCATTTGGGTACAACGTCTCCCCTCAGTCTTTGGCGCTTTATTAGCTGTTTTAGCAACTTATTGGGGGGCTGCACGAATGATTGGACGGCGCGGCGCATTTCTCGCCGCCGGCCTGTTGGCAATTTCGGCCCTTATGGTATTTGAAGCTCATATTGCTAAAACTGACGCTGTTCTCTGCGGATTGGCAGCATGTTGCTTTGCAGGACTCGCTCATTTAAGGAACGGTGGCGAAAAAATTTCTGTGTGGGTTTTTTGGCTAGCCCTGGGAGCCAGCATCATGATTAAGGGCCCCGTCGTCCTCATTCTAGTCATGCTCACTCTGATTACCCTAGCTCTTTGGGAACGCCGTAATGGGTGGATGAAAAAACTACTTCATTGGCCTGCCATTGTTCTATTTATCCTCATCTGGCTACCTTGGGCAATTACAATATGGGTAGCTACAGATGGCGGTTTTTTCGTTGAAAGCCTAGGGAAAGACTTCAGCGGTAAGATCGTAAGCGCACAAGAAAAGCACCCTGGCCCGCCCGGGTATTACTTTGGAACCATATGGATAACGCTCTGGCCAACATGTCTCTTACTTATTCCCGGCTTTGCTTTCGCTATTCGGGCCATCAGGAAAAATAAGGGCTCTGATGCAATCGTCGTCAAAGCAATGCGGCTTTGCTTAGCTTGGATACTCCCATATTGGGCCTTAATTGAAATCATGCCAACAAAATTACCCCATTACACACTGCCTCTTTTTCCTGCGCTTTGTGTTATGGTCTCCGTTGCTGCACTCACCCTTGTCTCAACAAACGAATTCCCCATTTCACGCCGAATAAATGCAATTATTTTTCTTATTGTGACGACTATTTTAATCTCAATCATTCTAGCCGCTAGCGATTATTTTGGAGACTTCAACGCCCTCTATTACGGCGTAGGCATAATCTCAGGACTTAGTTCAATCATTGCTGTTTTCGCTCTTTGGCGAGGCAATATCCGCCTCAGTCTAATCACAATGGGTTTATCGGCAATCATACTATCCGTCTCGACCTATCAATTTATTCTACCTGGATTATCTCAGTTCAGAACGTCGGACAGATTGTTAGCTCTCTATGAAAATGAAAATATTGCATTGCGATTGAAGGATGAAACTGAAATTGTCTCTCCCGATTTTACAGAACCAAGTTTAGTCTATCATTTTCACGGAGAAGTTGATGTCAGCGGAAAAACAGACTTGCTAGATATGAAAGCATTAAAGGCCGGAAGAGTTATTTTTCTAGATCAGTTAAAACCGAAAGCTGGTCCAAAATTATCCCTCATTCAGGTCAAAGCAAAAGAACAAAACATCTGCACAACAGTCACTCAGCCTGTTAAAGGCTTTAACTATTCTAAAGGAAATGAAGTCGAAATAGTCCTATTAAGAGCTATCGATTGCCCAATCGAAACCCTTAATACCAACGAAGAGCTTGTCGAATAACTAGAAAAAGGGCTCGGCCCATAATAGCGACCATCATAAAAGGCCAAGCAAGTATAGTAAGCAACTTCCCAAGCGGGCTCTTCGAATAATTCCAGAAATAGCGTGTAAAGCCCTTAAGTTTTTCCCACTCTACCTTTTGCCGACTAACTTGGCTTGTGGAGCCATAATGCATAACAGTCGCGTGAGGAACAAAACAAACCTCCCCTCCCGCATCTCTTGCCCGCTTGCAAATATCAATATCCTCAACATGCAAGAAAAAATTCTCATCAAATCCACCTAGCCATTTGAAAGATTCCCTATCCATCATCATAAAGGCCCCGCTGACAGTCGCATAATTTTTCGGACCTTCCGGTAAAGGACGGTCCTCACGATGAATAGATTTAAAAAACGGTAATTTGTGTAAAGGCGTAAAACTGACTAAGGCTGAGTGGGGTGTTAATCGTCCTCGACGTCCTCCTCGTTGCTCTTCACCATTAACATCTTTTAGCATTCCACCCGTGATCCAAGGAGCCGTGAGACCTTTCCCACAACTTGCTAGATTACGGGCGGCACCTTCAGCTATCAAAGCGTCGGGATTTAGAAAAAGAAAATATTCACCACGAGCCAACTGTGCACCGTAATTACAAGCTTTCCCAAATCCAATATTGCCATGCCCCTGTAAAAGACGAATACGGTCATTATTAGCAGCAAATTTTGCGATCGATTGCCTCGCTATTTCGGTATTCCCATTATCCACCAAAATAAGTTCGAAGATATCTTCATCGGCTAGAACAGCTCGAATGGCCTGACTCAAAGCAGGCCCAGTCATATAGCTAACCATAATAACGCTTATCGGTTTTTCGCGTTTTGTGATATGTAAAGGTAGTATCTGCGCCATTGAGCATCTCGCCGAAAAACAATCTTCTAGTAGAGCATTAACAATTTTGCAAAAAGAAATTCGTCCCTCAATTGATTAAATTTAATTCACTATACTGTTTTAGGGTCATTTTATGAGGTTTAATATACCGATAGCAAAGAAAACGCTACCCCACCACCAAAACTGCCAAGCTCCATATGTAACAGATGATATGACAAGGACCGCCATGATTAAACCTGTAACCGCAGCCGTTTTTGCAGAACTATTCGCATATTTATGGACTGGGCGTATTAAATTTATAATGGCAAAGCTCGCAAATAAAGCACCGATAAATCCCGTTTCAGTCCATATATGAATACCTACATTATGGGGATGAAGAGAAACAATCGTCATTTCAGCTCCGTTTCTTGTCGTAAAACTTTCGGAAAAAGTTCGTACCGCGTCAAATCCTGTTCCCAACATAAAGCTTTCACTAATAACAGGCCAACAATAAGCCCACATTCTAACTCGGTGTTCCCAAGACCAAGGTAAACTTTTTAGATCGCTGACAGGAATTTGATTAGCAAAGTAAGACAGCACAGGTGAACATAATATCACCATAGCTCCTAAAATCAAAACTGCTGGAGGGGTAATTCGGGGGTATTGGTAAGCCAATATCATGCTAATCAAAACACATCCCAATCCAAAAATACCAACTGATAAATTATTTAACCAAGCCGCCATAACTATGAGTATAAAAAATACTATAGAGAGAATTTTTCCGTACTTTACCTGACGGTTAAGTAACACGCTGACAGGTCCTGAAAGTAATAGTAAAAATGTAATGGCATGACCCAAGTTCATTTCGCTATCGATGAGGCGGAAGATTTTTTCGTCAGCTGTGTGAGCTGGATGCAAAAATAAAGTCAGAGAAAAGTTTGTCCATATATCAAAAACAACCAAGCTTGAGCCTATGAGGGTTGTCACAACAATAATAGTTCGTAGCAATTTGAAATTATCACGCGCGACATTTTGAAAAATCACCGGACAAAAATAAAATATAAGTCCCATAATGAACAGTTTTATATAATTTGTCAGAAAATCATCCGGACGATACGGACTCCAGATTGCTGTAGTACAGGCCCACAATAAAAAGAGCGCTAAAGTCAAAAAAACAGGGGAAACAATGATCGATTTCACCCCAATCGAGCGCACCTGAATAATCAGGCCTATGATGCCCAAAATAAAGACCAAAGGGGCTATTCCCAATCCGCCCGCATGACTCATAATGGGTACGAGTAATAGAACAGTTATAAGAACAAATTTGGTAAATTTATCGAATAATACTGCGAACGCCATGGTTATGGCTTAACGAAGGTCGGGCGCAAGGGCCTCTTTTGCTATGGTAAGAGTTGCCTGATCCAAAGACACGATTTCTTGTCCCTGCGACCCCAAACGGCGCAGAGCAAGCTTTTGCCCTTCTGCTTCTTTCATGCCGACAACAGCAATGATTGGAATTTTTCGGTCAGCCGATAATTCGCGTATTTTATAATTGATCTTTTCATTTCGCAAATCTGTTTCAACACGTAATCCAGCAGCTCTTAATACCGCTGCTGCTTGCTGCGCATAGTCATTAGCCTCAGACGTAATCGTCGCCACAACGATTTGCACGGGTGACAACCAAAGCGGAAATTTACCGGCATAATTTTCGATCAAAATCCCAAGAAAACGTTCAAATGATCCTAAAACTGCCCTATGAAGCATAAGCGGGACATGTTTATTATCGTCATCACCAACATATGAAGCGCCCAAACGTTCCGGCGTATTGGGATCAAGCTGAATGGTTCCAGCTTGCCACTCTCGGCCTATCGCGTCACGCAATACAAAATCGAGTTTAGGCCCGTAAAATGCACCGTCCCCCTCATTGAGTTCAACCTCAAGTCCCGAAGCATCGGCGGCTACTTTAAGCGCAGATTCAGCTTTATCCCAATATTCATCTGACCCAACCCGTATATCAGGCCGCGTCGAAAACTTCACTTTTACATCGTTAAAGCCAAGGTCAGCGTAAACACTTTTAAGTAATTCCGTAAACGCCTTCACCTCATCTGTAACCTGATCCAATGTACAAAAAATATGACCATCATCTTGTACAAAGCCGCGCACACGCATTAATCCATGTAAAGCGCCGGACGGTTCGTAACGGTGACAGGATCCAAATTCGGCAAAGCGTACCGGCAAATCTCGATAACTTTTCATGCCCTGATTAAAGACCTGAATATGACACGGACAGTTCATCGGTTTTAAAGCTAAAACTTTATCTTCTTCAGCTATTTCTGCCGCAAACATATTCTCACGATATTTATCCCAATGGCCGGACGCTTCCCAAAATTTACGGTCCATGAGCTGCGGCGTCTTGATCTCATGATAGCCAAATTCTTTTTGGCGGCGGGACATATAAGCTTGTAGCGTGGTGTATAGCGTCCAGCCATTTGGGTGCCAAAAAGCTTGACCTTGTGCCTCTTCTTGAAAATGGAAAAGTTCCAACTGACGGCCAAGGCGGCGGTGATCTCGAGCTTCAGCTTCTTCAATTTGTTTCAGATGCGCAGCTAGTTCTTCTTGGGTAGCCCAAGCCGTCCCATATATACGCTGAAGCTGCGCGTTTTTGGCATCTCCCCGCCAATAAGCCCCCGCCACTTTCATCAATTTAAATGCTTTCCCTACCCTGCCTGTTGATGGCAAATGTGGGCCACGGCACAAATCAAACCACTTACCTTGCTTATAAACAGTAATCGTTTCAGACTCTGGCAAATCTTCAATCAATTCAGCCTTATATGCTTCGCCCATATCTTTAAAAAGTTTAATCGCCTCATTGCGATCCATCACCTTGCGTTCAAATTTATCATTGCGATTGATGATGAAAGCCATTTTCTTTTCAATAGCCTTGAAGTCATCTTCGCTAAACGGTTCGTCTCTGGCAAAATCGTAATAAAAACCATTTTCAATTACAGGACCAATAGTAACTTGCGTGCCTGGGAATAACTCCTGAACCGCCTCAGCCAAAACATGGGCCGCATCGTGACGAATAAGCTCCAAGCCTTCTGGGTCTTTGGCCGTAACCAGTTCAATTTTAGCATTATCATGTATTGGTAATGAGGCATCGACCAATGTGCCATCAAGCTTTGCAGCTAAAACCTTTTTGGCCAAACCTTTGGAGATCGATTTCGCAATCTCCATTGCCGTAACCCCAGCGTCATAGTCGCGAGTGGCTCCATCTGGGAATGTCAAAGTGATCATTCTTCAATCTCTATTTGTGCCGCGCCATAGCCCATATCGCCACGGCGCCCATAAAGGCGGCCTTGTAATGGTTTCGGGCACGTTATCAACCCCGTGTGTCGCGCCAAGTTGTTTAAAGGGATGGCAGCGTGAAAGCCTCGCTAAGGTCATCCATCCGCCTGGCCAAGGGCCATGCCGCTCTATCGCTTGAATGGAATAGCTAGAACAAGATGGAAAATGTCGACACTTTACGCCAAAAATTGATAATAAGGGCGAAATCATAATCTTATAAACCCAAAGTAAGGCTAACATAGGATATGAGACTAATTTAGTCATGATTTGGCGAGTCGTTTTAGAGCTAAAGTGACGGCTTTAGCGGCCGCATCAAATGCGAGCATAGTAGATGTATGGCGCGCTGGATACTCAACAACGCCCTTCAACACTGTCAATTTCTTAAATCGGCCCTTAGGCGACTTACCATCATCTTTCAACATTGTCTTTAAAGCATCTCGAGCTAGAATGATCTCTTCAAGACTCGCCCCAACTATGGCTTCTTTCAAAATGGCCGCACTACTCTGTCCCAAAGCACAAGCTTGGACCCGCAAAGCACAATCACTGACCTTTTCTTCTTCAAGCATGACATCAATTTCAAGCCATGACCCACAAAGTTTTGAAACCTGACGGGCCGTCCCATCAGGATTATCAAGCCGTTCATTCTTCAATGAAGCGGAAAGCGTGAGAATATCCGTATTATAAAGCTCATCGAACATAGTTATGATATAGGGAGAACATCTCCAATACGAAAGCCTTCATTAACTTGGCTCTGTCATGCTCGGTTATATGTCAGCAACACCTAAGATACCGGCTCAAGACGTCCTCTCGACGTTCCTAGGTCACTTGACCGGAGAAAGACGGTTATCAAAAAAAACCGTGGAGGCTTACCAACGCGACTTATCGGCCTTTTTAGAGTTTGTGACAACGCATTTAGACGACACTATCCATTTAGGGAAACTTGCGACGCTCAAACCAAATGATTTTAGAGCTTATCTCGCTCATAGGCGCCGCGGGAATAAGCCTTTATCTGCCGCCTCTATTCAGCGCCAGCTCTCTGCCATACGCACGTTTTACAGATACCTAGAACGGCGCTGGGACGTTAGAAACGCTGCCTTGCCCTTAATTAAAGGTCCACGGGCCAAACGCCCTCTCCCTAAACCTTTGAGTATTAGCGGGGCAAAAGAATTGATTTCTGAAGGCACTTTAATGGGCGGCGAAGCTTGGGTTGAGGCTCGCAATACGGCCGTGCTCACTCTCTGTTATGGAGCGGGTTTACGAATTTCCGAAGCCTTAAGCTTAACTGGGGCCGAGATACCGCTCGGTCAATCCCTCAGCTTAACGGGAAAAGGTAGCAAAACCCGAATTGTTCCAATCATCAGCGCCATCCGTGAGGCCGTGCAAAAATATATCGAATTATGTCCCTACCCTCTTATGGCTAATCAACCGATTTTTAGAGGCGTTCGCGGCAAAACCTTACGTCCTGAAATTATCCAAAAAGAAGTACGCAAACTCCGTAGCGCCCTCGGCCTACCTGAAACAGCGACGCCGCATGCCCTGCGTCATAGTTTTGCAACGCATTTGCTGGCTGGCGGAGGTGATCTTCGGACAATTCAGCAACTTCTGGGGCATGCCAGCCTCTCAACAACCCAGCGTTATACTGAAGTTGACGCCAATGCTCTGATGAGAGTCCATAAAGCTGCACACCCCCGTGCATGAATGCCCAAAAAGTCAAAAAAAATCCGGTCATTTAATTGACCGGATCAGTGGAAGGGGAGTTCATATAATGAACATATATTATTTTAAGCAGAGTAAAACAGCTCCGCTGTGACGACGGTCACGGTTGTTATGCTTTATGAATTTCAGTGGTCAAATTAAGACCTATAGCTCCGATAAGAATGAGAAAAATAAACCCATAATTTAACAAAGTCAGTTTTTGTCCAAAAAATGCTAACCCAATGAGTGTTATAGATAATATGCCAAAGCCTGCCCAAATAGCATAAGCTACACCTGCAGGAATAATTTTAAGGGCTGGTGCAAAAAACCAAAAACAAATGGAATAGCAAGCAATCGCTAACATGCCAAATCCGATTTTTTCGAAACCATCAGATAATTTCAATAGAACAGTCCCTATAACTTCAAAAATTATAGCAACACCAAGATAGATCCAAGCTGACATCGTATTCTCCTGTAAAGTTTTTATTTTATTAGTGAGACCCGTTAAAACTTTTAGACCTTGAAAAGTACCATAAAATAACACACTGAATCATCAATATTGCTGCATATATCGCAACAGTGAACCAATCGAATGAATAGCCCCCTTGAAGCGTCCCCATAGTGGATGCAACTGCCCAAGTCATAGGAATGAGGACAAGTAGGTTTTTGACATACGCAAAAATGGCGCCGTAAAAAATACCTGTCAGGCATAACATCGCAAGAGCATCAGGCGGGAAGCTTCCAATATGGTAGGCCATAAATCCGAGGCCCGCCATGAAAACACCTGGAATAACTCCATACGCCCGCTCAAACCGTAACTGAAGCCAGCCAAAAACGAAAAGAGGTTCCCAAAACGCGATAGCATTATAAGTTATGTTTGGCGCAGGACTGCCATCAAAACTCTTCAAAACACCCACAAGTGAGGGATACATTGATGCTGCCAAAAGAAACGAAATTGCAAATGAGGTAACAACTTTGTTTTGCGTAATACCTAGTCCAGACAATCCTTCTCCGCGTATTTTCAGGACAACATAAGCCGGTATAGCTGTATTTAGTATAAGGTGCCCCAAAAACACAAAGCCTATAAAGAAAACCGCTGGATGCTCGAAACCATAATGTGTGTTCAAATAATATAACAAAGTCATCGCAGGAATAGTTATAAGAGCAATCCATGTATCAGCTTCCGGCTTAAATGTAATCCAGCGTCTTCTTGCAGAATTATTTTTTACTTTCTCATTTCCGGCTCGTTTGAGTTTAGTCTGAATTCCAAAAGTTTCTAAAGATATATTAAGCACATTTTTCTTTCATAAATTAGTTTGTATTACAAACTTGACATATTTAAGTTTGTGTTGCAAACTAATTTTATAAAATTATTGTCTTTATGATTCACAGGAGATGAGAATGACAAAAGATCAAATATTAGCTGACTTGGATTACGTGAGTACATTAGCGAAAGAAGGTGCAAACACACCTCTACTCGGCGGACGTATTGGTCTTATGTGGGGATGTTTACTCGTACCAACACTCTTAATTACCGGTTTAATTCACATGAAATTTATCAAAGTAGAGCCTAATTTTATTGGAATTTGTTGGTTAGCTTTCGGAATCATTGGAGGTATTTCAACACTTGTCTTGGGACGCTCATTAGATGACAAGCCAGGGGCTTATTCTGTCAGCAATCGCGTAGAACAAGCAACTTGGGCGGGAACAACATTTCTTCTCTTTGGTATGGCTATTGCCGTAACTTATTCAGTTCTTGTGTTATCAAAGCCATACTGGCTCTTCGACATGATTATGGCCGTTGCATTTGGAACATATGTGGTAAACTATTACGTCATTGCAAAAATGACAGGGGTTAAAAGCCTTTATATTCCAATGTTAATTTCTTTCTTGCTCATGATATTCATCATCATTTTTATAGGGCAACCCTTCATATATTTAATCGCCTCGGCAGGTGTTTTTATTACAGCCATTATCCCATCTTATCTTTCATTAAAAAAAGAACCAAGCAATGTCATCTGATATATCGCTCAACTTAGACACCATTGACGACGTCATTCATGGCCGTCTCAGGCTAGGCGTTATGGCTTATCTTTCGGCTGTCAATCCGGCGAGTTTCCCTGAGCTCTTAA
>CAZNWH010000018.1:0-8291 GCA_964576765.1 uncultured Hellea sp. | reverse complement strand
GGCGTTATGGCTTATCTTTCGGCTGTCAATCCGGCGAGTTTCCCTGAGCTCTTAAAGAAAACCGGAACTAGCAATGGAAACTTATCGACCCATTTGACCAAATTAGAAACGGCAGGTTATATTCGCCAAGAAAAAGGGTATAAAGGCAAACGCCCCCAGACCTTGGTTCATCTCACCGACAAAGGACGTTCATCCTGGATTAGTTACTTGGACGCAATGCGAGATTTATTAGGTTAGGATATTACTTAGTTTCTCAGTCTGTCCTCGAATAGCTTAAGACGCAAATACACTAGTGCATTTGCTTTGCTAAATTCAGTCTATTTTGAGACTTTTAGGGCGCAAATGTGATTAACACTCTTTTGCTTCCCATATGCCGTGAATCATGGCAGGAGAACAAATATGGAACCTTTGATTTCATATTCGGGCCTCGATTTAACCCTCATCGAGCTTATTTTGGGCATAGCGCTGCTTTTGCTCGGGGCTTTCATGACGCTCATTTACACAAGACGAGGTAACGGCGTTCTTCAAAGTCATCTCTCCCAGATGACCCAACAACAAACCGAACTTCAAGGCCGTATTTCACAAATGGCAGAAGATAGCGCACAGCGCGAAACATTATTGCGAGAAAGCTTGGATACGCGGTTATCAAAAGTCTCAGAGCGCGTTGGCCAATCCATTAATGAAACCCAAGAACGTAATTCGGCCAATTTAAAACAACTTCATGAGCGCCTCTCACTTATTGACCGTGCGCAGAAAAATATCGAAACTTTATCTGGTGAAGTTTCAGGCCTGCAAAACTTACTGTCTAACAAGCAATCGCGGGGGGCCTTTGGCGAAAAACAGATGCGAGACCTGATCGAGACCTATCTGCCGCCTAACGCGTTCTCGTTCCAACAAACACTGTCCAATGGCAAAAGGGTGGATGCTCTTATCCATCTGCCCAATGATCAAGGCCATGTGGCCATTGACAGTAAATTTCCAATGGAAGCTTGGCGGCGATTGACAAAAGCGGAAAACACGCCTGAAGAAACACAGGCGAAACGGGACTTTGCCCGCGACGTCTCTGTCCATATCAAAGCTATTGCAGAAAAATATCTAATATTTGGCGAGACACATGACATTGCTATGCTGTTCTTACCCTCCGAGGCCATTTATGCCGAACTTCATGCCCACTTCCCGCAGGTCATTGAAAAAGGGTTTTCTCAAAAAGTAATGATCGTCTCTCCAACAACCTTCATGGCAACACTTCACACCATGCGGGCTGTAATGAAAGACGCGGCTATGCGTGAACAAGCGCATATCATTCTTCGAGAAGTCGTAGCCATGGCTAAAGATGTTACGCTACTAGATGACCGCGTGGCAAAGCTTCAATCCCATTTTAATCAATCTGCTGAAGACATGCGGAAAATTCGTATCAGTACAGAGAAAATAACTAAACGCGCCGATAAAATTGAAACGCTTGATGTTAGCGATGACACACCCGTATCTAATATAGCTGAATTTAGAAAATCTGCCTCATGATAAATTATGACGGCAAACGCTTTCGGCCCATCAACACACAAGGTCGTTCTGAAACAACACCGGAAACAATTTTTCAATATTCTCAAACAAACGATCTTCTAACGGGCACCTATTCTGGCGGAGATATAGAATATGGGTCATTAATTGCGACAATCGATACTGAAGGACATATCGACATGCGATATCATCATCGAAATAAATCTGGTGCTCTCATGACTGGTATCTGCCAATCCATTCCTGAAATTTTAGACAATGGAAAAATACGCCTTCATGAAACATGGCAATGGACCTCGCCTGAAGTCCCATCAAACGTTTCAAAAGGAACATCTGTTTTGGAAGAGTTTTAAGTCTTAGGTTTTAACCAAACTACATCAACCAAAGTTCCAATGAACATCATAAATCCGCAGCGACTACTTTCTTTTTTGTAATCCAATAGCTTTTATAATGTCATTTAAGCATGCAGCTTTTGGAGGCAGCCAAGCCCTCTATCAAAAGGCTCTTTCTTGATATAACCAAAAGAAATTAGCGATGGTATCCCGATGCTCCATAATGATAATTTGACGCCAGAAATGCGCACTGAAATACAGTCATAGCTTTCCGGTCTCAAGCATTACAATCATCGTAAAATTAATTTTGGATGTTACGCGGCTTTCACCCCTATTAAGAGCGGATCTAACCCACCTGCAGCATCTAGCGCAAAAAGGTCATCTGATCCCCCAACATGGGTATCCCCTATGAAGATTTGTGGAACTGTGGCTCGGCCAGAGCGTTCTATCATTTGCGCAGTTAAGTGCGGGTTATCGGTTATTTCGATTTCATTAAAGCTCACCCCTTTAGATGTGAGCAACATCTTAGCCCGCTTACAATAAGGACAATAGCTTTTGCTATAAACTGTAATTTTATGGGCCAACACTATATCCTTCATGTAATATATGATTACATCAAAATAGTATTTATAATTGCTGGGTCAATATTTCGGCAGTTCACAATTCATTGTGTGCTCTCACATTTCTGTGACAAACAATGTGATTATTTACGCCCATCTTGCAACTTAGAAAGGTCTTCGGCTTTTCATTGCCGCCGTAATCGTCCCATCATCTAGATAATCAAGTTCTCCTCCGACAGGAACCCCGTGAGCTAGCCGCGATACAGTAACATTAGAACTTTCCAAATGGTCTGTGATATAATGCGCCGTTGTTTGCCCATCAACCGTTGCATTCATGGCCAAAATGACTTCTTTTACATCTGCATTCTTAGCTCGGATAATCAGACCCGCTATATTCAGGTCTTCCGGTCGTATACCATCAAGGGCTGATAATGTTCCACCCAATACATGATATTGTCCTTTAAAGGCTCCGGCTCGTTCCATCGCCCAAAGATCGCCGACATCTTGAACCACACAAATGAGCGTTTGGTCTCGTCCCGGAGCGGCGCAAATGTGACAAGGATTCATAGCGTCAACATTTCCACAACTCGAACAGGTAGAAATTTTATTCGAAGCGTCACTGATCGCTTCAGCTAACGGCAACATAAGGACTTCTCGTTTTTTAATGAGGTCTAGTGCTGCGCGGCGGGCGGAACGCGGGCCAAGACCCGGTAGTTTAGACAACAAGCTAATAAGCCGCTCTATTTCTGGACTGACATTTGATGCCACGAAGTTACCCTCTTGATTCGTCCCTACCCTAACACTCGATTTTAAAAATTTAAGAGAATAGTCGCGTAAGCATCATGCTCTGTAAGGAGTTACTCACCCATTGCGGCAGACTTTGGCCCGCGAGGATCCGCTGCGCCGAGATAATAACCTCCTGATTGCCCTACCGTGTTAACCCGTCCCAATACGGTATGGGCAAAACCTCCTGCGTCATCTTTGGGAAGGTTATGCCCCATAGCTTCTAACGCAATAAGCGTATCCATGGATATGCCGGGCTCTGTAATGACGATATCCGGTAACCATTGATGATGAATACGGGCTCTGTGCGTGGCCTCGCTTATATTCATATCCCATTCCATAACGTTCAAGGCGAGCTGAAGAACAGACGTAATGATAGTAGATCCTCCTGGACTACCTGTTGCAAAAGCAACTTCGCCATTTTTCTTGACGATCATTGGTGTCATAGATGAGAGGGGTCTTTTATGGGGTTCAATTTTATTAGCCTCACCACCAATTAACCCATAGCCATTAGGCGCACCAGGTTTGGCTGAAAAGTCATCCATTTCATTATTTAAAAGAAAGCCAGCACCATCAACGCTATAACCACTCCCATAAGAAAAATTGAGTGTATAGGTGACCGAAACGGCATTACCAAATTTATCAATAACCGAGTAATGCGTTGTATTGATAGACTCATAAGGGAGTTTAGCACCCGGCAATATATCGGATGATTTAGACGCCGCCGAGAGATCAATACTATCTCGCAAATCCGCTGCATAATCCATAGCCATCAACTCTCTGACAGGAACTTCAACGAAATCAGGATCCCCCAGATATTTTGAGCGATCTGCATAAGCGCGCCGCATGGACTCAATTAACTTATGCAAATAAGCTGCAGAATTATGACCATCACTTTGTAGATCATATCCTGAAAGAATATTCAACATTTGTACAATATGGACGCCCCCTGATGAGGGCGGGGACATCGCATAAATATCAAACCCCTTATAAAGCCCTTTAACAGGTTGACGGGTCACTGTTTTATACCTTGATAGATCATCATGAGTTATTACGCCGCCGCCTGTTTCCATTTCTGCCACGATAAGATCCGCCGTCTTGCCCCGATAAAATCCATCTGCTCCCTTATCTCTAATACGGCGCAACGTCGTTGCGAGATCATTTTGAACAAAACGAGCGCCCGCTTTACGGTCTAGAAAATAGTCAATGCTACTGGTATCAGCGGATAATTGCTCACGGTGATTTTCAAGGCTTTCCGCCATAACAGGGCTCATAACAAACCCTTTGCTGGCTAGGCGAATGGCTGGCCCCATAACTTGCCGGCGCGACATTGTTCCATATGCCTCAAGCGCGTCAAGCATTCCCATAACAGTCCCCGGAACTCCTGCTGAAAGATGGGAATATTGCGCGCGCCTATTATCAACCTTTCCATCAGGGCCAAGGTACATATCCCGCATAGCCCCTGCCGGGGCCATTTCACGAAAATCTACGGCGATAACCTCCCCACTATCCGCGAGGCTGACCAGCATGAACCCTCCGCCGCCAAGGTTCCCTGCTTGAGGGTGAGTAACAGCCAGAGCAAAGCCTGTCGCGACAGCCGCATCAATAGCATTACCGCCTCTGCCTAAAATATCTCTCCCGACTTCTGCCGCAAGGCGGTCTTGAGCAGATACCATCCCTTTTTTTGATAAAACTGGGTGGTGGACAGCCCCATAATCGGTGAGTGCTCGAGCACCTGCCGTATCTTTCGTATACCCCGTCAATGGCAAAGCCGAAAATAATACAGCGACCAATAATAATAGGGAATTGCGAAACATAGAAACCTCTTGAGCCGTAATCTGTCAGAAACTAAAGGCGGGGCAAAGTGAAATCGAGCGAATTATAACACCTTGATACTCTTTACCATTATCTGACAAGCCCTTCGGAGATGCTACATCCCTGATGGGGCCGCTCAAAGAGATATAGCCTGAGGACTAGCTAAACATGGTAAGGTCAGAGAGGCAATTGACTTGGTATCCAACATATCTACACCACGCGAAAAACTTCAAGCATTAGCCGGCCATAAGAATGATTCACTATAAAGACATGCAAGCTTTACCGCACTATCTTTAATTAAACGGGCAAGTTCATGCCTGGCGGCAGAGGAATGTCTCCCACCGTATCTTTCATCGTTTGCGCCGTGGCTTCATCGAGTTTGATCTTTGCGTCTTGATAGGCGGCCACAATTAAGTCTTCAGCCATTTCCAGGTCGTCTTGCTCGGACGAGCCGAAAAGTTGAGGGTTTATTTTCAACGATTTCATATTACCGCCGCCGACGAGCTCTATAACGACCAAGCCACTCCCTGAGCGACCCTCAACCACGATATCAGCAACCAAACCCTGCGCAATTTGCATTTTCTTCTGCATCTCTTTTGCCTGTTTCATCAGGCCCATCAAATCTTTCATTGGAAATCTTTCATGCTAGCTCTTTCAATCATCTTCTCCGAACTTACCGGAAATAACGTTACTTACATCAGATGTGGGGCTCTCTGAAGAGATGTCAATGTTTCTGATTTCAATGAGTTTGGCTTTCGCTAATAAAGGATGTGAAAAGGCCGGATGAGACTTATCTTTAGCCTCTTGGGCGGCTTTGTTATCTTTTACACGCTCATTAAGTGTCTTGCCGCCGCCACTTGTTTCAGGCGAGACAATCCAAAGTTCCCCTGTAATATCTTTGATCGCGGAAACAATTTTTCCGGTTAAAGACACCGGCGCCCCCTCGGCAGGCTCAAAACTTATCGCGCCTTGTTTAAACCGGATAGGACGCACATAGCGCTTAATATCAGACTTAAGCTGAATTTGGCGATCTGGAATAGCGGCTACGAGTTCCTCTAAGGAGTTCAAAATCAATGTGGGCCCTGAGGCGACCACCGCCTGGGGCGCAGATATAGGGGCGCTTGCGTGAACAGCTGACCCTTGGCTGCTGGCTCCCCCGCCTTTCCCAACAGACGACAACCTCTCTCCACCAGATGGCGTTGGAGTTAAAGCAGATACAGGTTTATCCGAATTCTGCGGCGAAATGGGAGCCGATGGAGCTGGCAGAACCATGTTAGCATTTTTCATCTGCTCAATTATTTGGGCAGCGAGTTCCGGCGGAGGCATTTGCCCTGCAACAGATAACTTAAGTAAAGCCATTTCGGCTGCGGCCAAAGGCGCAGGTGCCATGCGAACCTCTGTATGGGCTTTGAGCAAGATTTGCCAAATACGTGTGAGCTGCCCTAGTGAGAGAGTCTGCGCTAAATCCTGTAATCGCTTAATTTGATCCGGAGCCGCATCGAAATCGACATCTGCACCTAATGTTTTCGCCCGGCTAATTTCATGGCAGATATCAAGCATATCACGCATGACAATTTCGGGGGCTGCCCCATCATTATATTGCGCGCGCATCTCGGTTAAAGCCCCTTTGCCATCCCCTGTCGCGGCAAGCGCAAACAGATCCAGAATGCGCACACGGTCCGCAAGGCCGAGCATTGTGCGGACCTGGTCTGAACTGACCTCCTCTCCATCTAAACCCGATTGAACAATCGCTTGGTCAAGTAAGGATAGACTATCTCGAACCGAGCCTTCCGCCGCGCGGGCGATGAGGGATAAGCCAGCATCGGAAACTTTTGAATCTTCTTTCCGGCAAATATTGGAGAGATGGTCTTTGAGCGCGCCAGCGTCCACACGCCGCAAATCAAAACGCTGGCAACGCGATAGCACTGTAATCGGAACTTTACGAATTTCGGTTGTCGCGAAAATAAATTTCGCATGGTCGGGCGGCTCTTCAAGGGTTTTTAAAAGGGCGTTAAAAGCTCCCGCCGACAACATATGCACTTCGTCAATAATATAAACTTTATAGCGAGCCGTCGCGGGGGCATAGCGCACCCCATCCAAAAGCTCTCGCATATTTTCTACGCCCGTTCGTGAGGCAGCATCCATTTCGAGAACGTCCATATGGGATGACCCCATAATCAACTCGCAATGTTTTCCCGGAGTTTCTAACTGAACGCTTGGCCCGTCAATGCTATCACTTTCATAATTCAGCGCTCTGGCCAAAAGTCGGGCGGTAGTTGTTTTACCAATACCTCTGACCCCTGTCAGCATAAAGGCATGCGCCACCCGTCCGGCTTTAAAGGCATTTTGTAAGGTCGTGACCATGGCCTCCTGGCCGATCATATCCTCAAAGGTTGTCGGGCGATATTTTCGCGCTAAAACCTGATAATTTTGATTGGGGCTTTCGCTCATCCAATGCTTATAGGCGTTCACCGCCAGATTCGGAAGGCCTTTGACAAATCAATCGTGGATAGAGTGCCGAGTAGAAAGTGGAAGACTGAACCTGACCCGACAAAAACTCGCATGCGGCTGCTTCGTTCCCGACCTGACCGGGTTAACAAGGGTGACGTCCAAGCCAGCCTTCCGAGGGCTCATTAGATAAAACCCAAAGCAAAGGCAAGAGGGATAAACAAAAACATCCCGGTCAATAAATGACCGAGGTGAAAATTTTAATCTGAATTATGGATTAGAATTTGCGAACAAAAGATAGATCAATGACATCAGCATCCAGACCATCGGCTTCATTATAGGTATAACCTATGCGGATTCCATTGAGGTCGCTGATATTATACTGAAGCCCCCCGCCAACTGCAAAACCATCCGCATTAAAATCGGCTGTTTGCACGCCTGTCCCTTCGACGTGGATATTAACCGTGGTATATCCTGCTCTTGCGAAAAGGTCGAGTTTTTTAGAAACAGGAACGCGGCCAACAACATAAGCGCCCAAATCCCATTGAGTTTCTAAGTCAACACCACTAATGAGTTCATCATCAATTATACCTATTGACCCTTCCGCTTCAATGCCAAAATTCTTCGACACATTATAACCCAAGCGGCCCATCACATTATAAGTATCAAACTCATAGGTTTTAACGCCTAAATTCACATAAGCATTGGAGTCTTGTGCTTGTGCAACAACTGAGACACCCAAAGCAGTAATGCCTAACGCAATAATTTTAACAACTTTCATTTATAGTACCCTTTATGTTTTAGATGGGCAGTTATTTTCGTGTTGGACAACACAATA
>CAZNWH010000017.1:20203-28948 GCA_964576765.1 uncultured Hellea sp. | reverse complement strand
CTGACAAAACTTTTCGGATGTTTCGCTTTGCTATAAATATGGGCCGCATTATCAATGCCAACAACGCTGTCTTGCGGAGAATGAAAAATCATCAAGGCGCGACCTAAGTCACCAATTTCGGATGCTATATCCTGATTGCCTATATCTTCTAAAAATTGTTCCTTTATGATAAAGGGTCGCCCACCGAGTAAAACTTTGGCTTGACCTTCTTCCTCTATCTCTTCGAGCTTATCCGCAAATTGATGAACAATATGGGTTGTATCACAAGGTGAGCCAATCGTCGCGACTGCCTTACATTCCGAAATTTCGTCGGCAACTTTCAATGTCGCAGTCCCGCCAAAACTATGTCCGATCATCACACAAGGGGCACGGTGATTTTCGCGCAGATAATTTGCGGCCTGTCTTATATCTTCGCAATTAGAACTAAAATTCGTATCCGAGAAATTACCGCCGGATTCCCCAAGTCCTGTAAAATCAAACCGCATCATGCCATAACCGTCATCGACAAGGGTTTTTGCAATCGTTCTGATAGGCTTTAAATCTTTCCCGATTGAAAAGCCGTGAGCAAAAAGAACCCAACTGCGCAAATCTTTTTCATCCGGCCAGTCAAGCTTGGCAGATAATGTATCGCCAAAGGCACCTTTAAATTCTATTTTTTCACTCGGCATGTAAAACTCTCTTTTCGAAAGCCTTATAGAGTCTAAAATGCAGCGCGAAAGGCCTCAATAAACCTATCGAGTTCACTTTCTCGTAAGTGATTAATACCCGCCGCCGCGCTACGCCCGCCGCCCGTTTCAAATTGAAGCGCCAGCGTGTCTGCCCCTTCGCGCTTAGATATGGGCGCGCGAATACTCACAAGAAACCCGTCTTTTTGCTCGGTCAAGATGGCATGGGCTCTATTGGGGTTATCTTGTGCCAATTGGTTTCCGAAGACCCCTGAAATACGCCGAGAGCCTGCTGCGTCAGGCAAAGTGATAACCAGCCCGCTATCAGATTTGTCGATCTCTCTGGCCTGTTGAGCTTGGGATAAATCCGTTTCATAGCCTTGGTCGAGACGTTGATAGACCTCTGAGTTTTCCTCTAAAAAAGCCATAGGCGTCTTAAATGGGATGAGCGCGCGATAAAGATCGGCTGGATGAATGTGCAAATCTGCGACAGAACCTCCATAGCCATTATAATTGACAAGCATGCCAAGGCGGGCAAGTTTATTCATGGGCAAATTAAGCCCGACAGCTTTACGCTTTGCCAGTGCCGGGAAATTATCGCCATAAGCCGCTGTCACGGCCCAAGGTAAATATTCACCATCCAGAACTTCATTAATTAACATCGCTGTGCACATCTCGGGTGATGTATCGATCACAGCATTTAAATTTGGATGTTTAGGAATGTCGCCTGCGTTATGGTGATCGACATAAAAAACAGAGGCATTGCCCGCCAATATACGCTGCAAATCCTCAGCATTACTCCGCATAGAAATATCAAGAACAGTAACATGGTCGCCTGCCTTGACGTCCACTCGGCTTAGCAATTTGATATCACGCTTACGGCCTGTCACCAATTTAGCATCGCGCGGCTCAGCCAAACGTAATTGGACGAGAGATATTATCCCGTCCGCATCGCCGTTAAAAACATCATAGCACTTCATTTAAGCAACATAGCTTGCGAGGAAGCCATTGTCGTCGAGATATTTGACAATGATTTCTGCCGCATCATCGGCGCTCATATCAACTGTGTTGATTGTGATTTCGGGTTTTTCAGGGGCCTGATATTCACTATCAATGCCGGTGAAGTTTTTAATCTCGCCCGCTCTGGCCCGTGCGTATAATCCTTTGACGTCCCGTTTTTCAGCAACATCAAGCGGCGTATTAACAAAGACTTCAATAAATTCACCCTCTTCGAGTAAATCGCGGGCCATTTGGCGCTCCGCACGATAAGGCGAAATAAAGGATGCCATCGTAATCAATCCTGCATCCACCATAAGGCGGGCCACCTCACCAATCCGGCGAATATTTTCAACGCGATCTTCCTTGGTAAAGCCCAAATCACGGTTCAGACCATGCCGCACATTATCCCCATCAAGCGTGTAGGAATGACGTCCAAGGTCGAGCAAGCGTTTATCGACTAAGTTCGCAATGGTTGACTTACCCGAGCCGGATAATCCTGTGAACCAGAGCAAGGCTGGCTTTTGGTTTTTCTGCTCGGAGCGTGCCGCTTTTCCAACATCCAAATCTTGCCAATGCACATTACTAGCGCGTCGCAGAGCATAGTCCAGCATACCAACGCCAACCGTTTCGTTGGTCTGACGGTCAATCAAAATGAAGCTACCTGTCGCCCGGTTATCATTATAGGCATCAAACCCGATGGGGGCTGACAAAGATAACGTTGTCACGCCGACTTCATTGAGGCCTAATGTCTTGGCGGCAACTTCTGAAAAATCATTAACGTCAACGCGATATTTCAAGTTAGACACACTGGCAGGAACAGTTTTGTTGGTTGTCTTGAGCAGATATTGGCGGCCCGGATAAAGCTCTTTCTCGCTCATCCATAAAATATGCGCTTGAAACTGGTCGGCCTGCTCGGCAGGGGCGTCAATTTTACAAATGATATCACCGCGCGAAATATCAATCTCATCATTGAGGGTTAATGTCACGGCCATATCTTCACGAGCGATATCCCGATTACCATTAAAGGTTACAATCTCTTTGACTGTTGAACGTTTTCCCGACGGCGTGACTATAATTTCATCACCAACTTCGACGGTTCCCGAGGCAATCGTGCCTGAAAACCCCCTGAAATCGAGATTGGGACGGTTAACCCACTGCACTGGCAAACGGAAAGGATTATCCAATGTCGCGCTATCGACATCCACATTTTCAAGATATTCTAATAGGCTAGGTCCCTTAAACCATTTCGTATTCTCCGACGCAGCTGTAACGTTATCGCCGTCCAGCGCGGACATCGGAATGCACATGATCTCTTCAAATCCTAAGTCTTTGGCGAAGTTACGAAAGTCAATCTCAATGTCGTTGAATACCGATTGATCAAAACCGTTAAGGTCCATTTTATTAATGGCAACAACAACATGCTTCACCCCTAAAAGCGAAACGATATAGGCATGACGGCGGGTCTGTTCCTGAACGCCGTAACGCGCGTCAATCAGAAGGACTGCGACATCAGCAGTAGAGGCCCCCGTCGCCATATTACGGGTATATTGAACATGCCCTGGCGTATCAGCGACGATAAATTTACGCTTATCCGTTGAGAAAAAACGATACGCTACATCAATCGTAATTCCTTGCTCACGCTCAGCAGCGAGGCCATCAACCAGCAATGCGAGATCAATTTTATCACCTTGCGTGCCGGATTTTTTACTATCTTTTTCAATGCTCGCAAGCTGGTCTTCATAAATCAATTTTGAATCATAAAGTAACCGCCCAATAAGCGTAGATTTTCCGTCATCAACGGAGCCGCAGGTAATAAAGCGAAGGAAGGACTTGTTTTCCTGCGCCGTGAGATAACCGAGAATATCGGTGCTAATTAGATCATCAAGATGGGCCATTAGAAGTATCCCTCTTCTTTTTTCTGCTCCATCGACGCGCCTGCATCCGAGTCGATAACGCGGCCTTGGCGCTCTGATGTGGTTGTCAAAAGCATTTCCTGAATAACATCCGGCAACGTATCAGCCTCGCTCTCAACAGCGCCGGTGAGCGGGTAACAACCCAGCGTTCTGAATCGCACCATTTTTTCTTCGATTTTATCATCTGGGCCAATCGGCATGCGGTCATCATCAACCAAAATAAGCACACCATCTTTTTCGACAACGGGTCGTTTTTTCGACAGGTAAAGCGACGGAATTTGAATATTTTCTTTGTAAATATATTGCCAGATATCTAGCTCAGTCCAATTAGATAGTGGGAAAACGCGCATGCTCTCCCCTTTATGGACGCGTGTATTATAAATATTCCAAAGCTCTGGACGTTGGTTCTTGGCATCCCAGCGGTGGTTTTCAGACCGGAAACTAAATATCCGCTCTTTGGCACGGGATTTTTCTTCATCGCGCCGTGCGCCGCCAAAAGCGGCGTCAAATTTATACTTATCCAAAGCCTGCTTAAGACCTTGCGTTTTCATAATATCTGTATGGACAGCCGAGCCATGGGTAAACGGCCCGACATTATCTGCTTTGCCCTCAGGATTGATGTGAACAATCAACTCCATCCCGACCTCTTTGGCACGGCGATTGCGAAACTCGATCATTTCTGAAAACTTCCACATCGTATCAACATGCATGAGCGGAAATGGAGGCTTGGAAGGATAAAAAGCTTTCTCCGCAAGATGCAACATAACTGAGCTGTCTTTGCCGACTGAATAAAGCATGACAGGGTTTTCACACTGCGCGGCCACTTCGCGCATGATATGGATACTCTCGGCTTCAAGCCTATCCAAATGCGTCATGCGCAGCTTGGCTTCTCCTGAATGTTCCATTTCCAGAGCATCCAGCTTAACCAAAGCCTCTTCCAATGTCTTGAGCGTGCACTGCCCCCCCTCTTTAAGTCGGGCAATACCCTTCCCGTCATTGAGCAGCTTGCGAGAAATCGTCGAAAGCGATTGTCCGGATGTGACCGCAAAAGCCTCGACCCGAGTGACAAAATCAGAAATAAGCGTCATAATTTAATCGTGGGATATATCCCACGCTCCGTTTATACGCCATATAATGACAATTTCACAGATTAAAAGAGTTTTTTTCATCAAAGACACAAAAGGACTTGCGAGAGATGGCAAGCCCCCTTAATCAGCTCAAATCAATCTCTGTGTCTCTGCGGGCGTGGTGGAATTGGTAGACACGCAAGACTTAAAATCTTGTTCCTGTATAGGAGTGCCGGTTCAATTCCGGCCGCCCGCACCAATTATAAGCAAAACATAACTCAGATAGGATTTAATTTCTAAATCAGTATGTGACTTGCTAAATTTTAGCATGAATTGTAATCAAATAACACAAAGTAATATCTAAGGTTAGGTATGAGTGTATGCATAGCATAATCAAGGCCATCTCATTAGCAGCTTTTATGACGATGTGTTCAGCTTGTTCTAAAACTGACACCTCATCATCCAAGCCTACAGATTATTCCCCAAAGGATGGAACTCACGCTAAGAAAGTTAATTCTGATAAAGCCAAGAGAACTGAAACACGCTCGGCTGAAAGCCACAGCCATGGTGACGCCTCTCTGGCTATAGTCTTGGAGGGCTCTACAATGACGGTCGAACTCGACACACCCATATATAATCTGTTGGGGTTTGAACATATAGCAGAAACAGCTAAACAAAAGATAGCTGTTCAAAAGGCTGAATTAGTACTCTCAAATAGTGGCTCTCTTTTTGTATTCAATAGTCACGCCGAGTGTAAACTATCAGGTGAAACAATCCGTGTTGAATTGGGTTTGGATGGCCACGAAGATCATGATGATCATGAAGATCATGAAGACGATCAAGAAGAAGATCACGATGAGCACGAGGAAGATGACGCGCATGATAAAACGCATAAAGATGTTACGATACGATATAACTATAAGTGCTCGAACCCACAGTCTCTCAAAAGTGTAAGAGTCAACCTATTTGAACATTTTGAAAATTTAACAAAACTTGACCTTGTCTATCTTGGACCAAACACGCAAAAGCAGGTGGAGTTAAGCGCAACAAAAACCAGCATGATCTTAACACGGTGACTAATATGAAAAAGACCATTGGCTTTTGCCTCCTTTTCTCGGCTTTAACTGCTTGTGGACAAAGTGCTCCAACAGCTGCAAATGGCAAAAAAGTGCAAAATCCCTCAACAGCAACAAACATTATCGAAGATACGAGTGAGGCAACCTTACTTGTTTGGGAAGATTTGATGCCAGTAGGCGAGGAGGCGTTACTGGCTGAACTGTATTCAGAATTTTATGAAGGAATGGAAGCCAAAATGCGCAAACAGATGACTTTGGCCGATGCTGCACGAGAGGAAAATACAGCCCTCACAGATATAATTTCCGAAGGTAGTGCGCAGGACACAATGGAGCAAATCGGGACTTATAATGTTGTGGACAGCCTTAATGGAGAAAAAATACGTATCCCAGGTTATATTGTACCACTCGATTTTAGCGCAAAATCTGAGCATGGAGAATTTCTTTTAGTGCCTTATTTTGGCGCTTGCCTTCATACGCCGCCACCGCCACCCAATCAGATTGTTTTTGTGAAAGCAGATCCAGCCGCAAAAATTCCGGATATTAATGAACCCGTCTGGCTTGAGGGTACGATGAAAACGGGAAAGTTCTCATCAGATCTCGGAAATAGTGCCTATGAGTTGGATTTGTCCAAATTGGAACCATATGAATATTGATCCTGTTCTACAGGTTTCCGGTCTTCGCTTTGGCTATGATCTAGGGCAAACCCTGATCGATATTGGTAGCTTTACTATCCAGAAGGGCGAAAGCATTTTTTTGCGCGGCCCCAGCGGGTCCGGGAAAAGTACATTATTGGGAGTAATCGGAGGTGTTTTAACACCCGATGCGGGCTCCGTTTCAATCTGCGGAAAGAACATTACGGAAATTACGCCGGGACAACGCGATCAAATACGCGCAGATCATCTGGGTATTATTTTTCAACAGTTTAATCTGTTGCCCTATCTAAGCGTCATACAAAATTGTGCACTGCCTTGCCGGTTTTCCGCGATCCGAAAACAGCGGGCCATCAATAAAGACGGAACTGTAATGGCAGCAGCCCAAAACTTAGTCAGAGATCTCGGTTTATCAGAAGAGCATCTGACCCGTCCGGTCGGAGAGTTAAGCGTTGGACAGCAACAACGCGTGGCTGTTGCACGCGCGCTAATTGGCGGACCCGATTTAATTATAGCTGATGAGCCAACCTCTGCGCTTGATCATAATAATCGCGACAAATTTATAGAATTGCTAAATTTACAAAGGGAGACTTTTGGAAGCAGCCTATTATTTGTCAGCCATGATAGCTCACTCGCGGCCCACTTTGATCGGGTGGAATCCCTTACTGACCTTAATGAGGCCGACCTTAATCAGGGAGTGGCAATATGAGAGGTTCAACTGTTTTGACCCTTGCCATGCGATCTCTTTGGGCCCGTAAGATGACCGCGATTTTGACCATCATCTCAATTGCTGCAGCTGTTCTATTATTCGTCGCCGTAGAAAATTTACGGCAAGGCGCACGAACAAGTTTTGAACGCACGATAAGTGATACTGATGTCATTATTGGGGCGCGTTCCAGTCCGATTAATTTGGTCTTATTTTCCGTGTTCCAGATAGGTGACCCGACCAATAATGTAACTTGGCAGACCTATGACGAGGTTCGTAGTCGGTCCGATGTTGCTTGGGCGGTTCCTATCAGTCTTGGCGATTCTCACAGAGGGTTTCGCGTGGTGGGTACAACCCCGAACTATTTCGAACACTATAAATATGCTGACTCGCAATCATTGACCTTTGCTGATGGAGGCATGTTTGATGACCTTTTTGATGTTGTAATTGGGTCACAAGTCGCACGGGAATTGGACTATAAGATCGACGATAATATAACGCTGTCACATGGACTGGGCGCAACAAGCTTTGTTAATCATGACGACAAACCTTTTAGGGTTGTTGGAGTTTTAAAGCCGACAGGGACTCCGGTTGACCGTTCAGTTTTAGTCAGTTTGAGCGCGATTGAAGCTATACATATGGGCTGGCAAAAGGGAACGCCGACTCCAATGAGCCGTCTGGCCACACCCGAAAAGCTTAGACAAATGAACTTAACGCCGGAAAGTATCACGGCCATTTTTGTTGGGGCAACATCACGCATTCGTACGCTGAGTTTACAACGCGATTTAAACACTTATGAAGCAGAACCATTGCAAGCTGTTATTCCCGGTGTTGCGCTTAGCCAACTCTGGAATGTTGTCTCCGTTGTCGAACAGGCTTTGGCAATTGTTTCGGCCTTTGTGATTGCCGTGGGCTTAATCGGGATTTTGACGTCCATTTTGACGACATTGAATGAACGCCGCCGCGAGATGGCTATCCTGCGAGCTATGGGAGCCCGTGGACATCATGTTTTTACATTACTTGTGAGTGAAGCCGCGCTTCTGGCTTTTATCGGTAGTATTCTGGGATTAACGTTGCTTTATGGATTTTTGTGGCTCTCACGACCATTTCTGGAAGCAAGGTTTAACATAAGCGCGCTCCGAATGTGGCCCGGACTATTTGACTTTGGAGTTGTCGGCGCTGTAACTATAATAGCGGCTTTTTTAGGCGCAATTCCGGCATTTATAGCCTTAAAGCGCTCACTTGCAGATGGCTTAACGATCCGAGTCTAAAGACGCTTTCTGTATAGTCGCGGCTTTAGATGTTTTATCTTCCTGATCTTTCGCTTTTTTAGCAACACGGGCTTTTGCTATCTGAGCCGCGCGATTGGCAGCATTTGAAAAGCTCGGACGCGTATCTCCTATTGGCAGAGGCGTTATAGCAGTGGTATCCTTATTCAATAAGGCAGGGTCTTCTGTAGAAACACGGGGATTATAAGGTTTCCAATTGGCGTTTCCGAAGCCACCATATCCCCCTCCATGAAACCCGCAAGCATAGGCCGGAAGAGCCACAGCAGATGTCGTAGTTACAAGAGCGCCAATTATAAAAGTTTTCATCATACCCTTATTATACATGATTTAGGGCTTTAAGTCAAAGTCACGAATATGTGGGTAGTGTCTCAGTTTGAAAT
>CAZNWH010000017.1:0-20103 GCA_964576765.1 uncultured Hellea sp. | reverse complement strand
ATTTAGGGCTTTAAGTCAAAGTCACGAATATGTGGGTAGTGTCTCAGTTTGAAATTATTGAATTAAGCCAATTATAAAAAACATCACTCCAAAGCCTAGCATGTTTATGGGGGCAACAAAAAGTATCATAAATTGGTTGATATCTTTGCGCTTGGTGGCGTCATAGCGCCTGATGGCGCTATGCAATTCCTTGATTGAAAATACAAATAATAAGAAACCGATTGCAATATACAAATTCAATCTACTTACTCCGCTTCTTATAAGGCCCGCGCTTCTTTGGCTTTGGAGCGCAAGCGTCCATCAAACCAACGATCCATTCTGCATTGCGCTCGACATAACTTGTAGAAACTTTTGCAATATCGGGATTACCTTCAATCTTGTTTTTACGAGTACCAGTACATTCGGCGGGACTATAACGACCCTTGGTACTCTCAGGCGCTGAGCCGTATAATTTGACTAGCTGAGCATAATCCACATCAGCGACGAAAGCTTCCTCAACGGTCAGCAAATAGGCTCTGTGACCATCTGTGGTTAGCTGAACACGATTAGCCAAACGAGACTTAACATCGTCCATAAATTCGAGGGCATATCCGCATATCACGGCCACCGACTAAATATGAGACAATCAACTTGCTGTCAGCGTCTAAAGCTGTCCAAGTCCACACGTCACCCGCAAATTCAGGGGCGGTTTCAGTCATCATAGTATAGAGCCGCTGCGTAGCGAGTCCTTCGAAGTTATTGCGGCCTAAGTCGTGTTTAAACCGGGTCAACGCATCGACTTGCAATGCGTCCATAGCTTCATCGGAAAACAGTTTTCGATGATGATATAATCTCGCGCGTTCACTTGCGCCATATTCGATTCCACACGCGCAGGATCGACCCTCTCTTGTGAGCCTGCAGTGGATTTATAGCGCCCGAAAGGTCAGCCGTTGTGATGGTTTCGGAGGTAATAGGCCCTTTGCTCATAAGGCAAACCTATCAGAAAGCACGGCCTTCGCCTAATGCAGAAACCAAGTCTTTCAACTTCGTTTCCACCTCATCCAATACGGCTTCATCACGGCCACGCGCGACAAACCTCACCCCGTGAAAGCCCTTATCAAAGGACGGATAGCTGCCAATCGTGACGCCCTCATAGTCTGTCTCGATCTTTGCCAAATAGGTGGCAGCATCCCCCTCGCCTATACCCGGCGCCTCAACGGTGCGTGAATAGACTTTTGCCCCGCCCTCAATGCGGCGCTCTATATCGGCAAGCATGCCTTTCATAATTGACGGAACGCCTGCCAGCGTAAAGACGTTTCGCGTTTGAAATCCGGGGGCTTGGCTAACCGGGTTTTTAATCAAGCTGGCTCCGTCAGGAATACGCGCCATCCGGCGGCGGGCTTTATTAAGCTCTGATGCATCATAGCGTGTTAGTAACTCTGTCATAGCATCTTCGCGCTCACTTATACTCAGGTTAAAGGCCGCAGCAATACAATCCGCCGTGATGTCATCATGAGTTGGGCCAATCCCGCCCGTTGTGAAAACGTAATCAAAGCGCTCTGAAAACTCACGCACGGCTTGAACTATAGTGGGCTTATCATCGGCTATGACACGGGCTTCACCGACCTGAACGCCCAACGGGCCAAGCCAGCGCGCAATCGTTCCAAGATTGGTATCTTGCGTTCGCCCTGATAAAAGCTCATCCCCGATGAGGAGAATGCCTGCTGTAACTTTTTTCATAAATATCTTCCCTGGCTCCAGCCGTTTAGGTTGGCTAGGGTTAATCTATACCTTTTTTTAAAAACCTCGAAACCACTTGATTGTGATAAACTAGAGCTGGCGTAGGCCTTGCCGCCCTGTTATAGCGCTCGCCATGAATTATAGTGATGCCCTATGAACTACATTGACGCCAAAGATGCACCCGATATGCGTGACGGCGCGATTAAGCTTCATAGTGAAGCGGACTTTGAAGGCATGCGCAAAGCTGGGCGCTTGGCCGCTGAGTGTCTGGACCTGCTCGTCCCTATGGTCAAACCGGGCGTAACGACGGCGGCTCTGGATAAAGCCGCCTTTGAGTTTGTAATTGATAATGGCGCTATTCCGGCCTGCCTTGGATATCGCGGATATCAACATACAATTTGCACCTCAATCAATCATGTTGTCTGTCACGGTATTCCCAATGATAAGCCCATGAAAAGTGGAGATATCGTCAATATTGATGTGACGGTTATTGTTGATGGCTGGCACGGGGATACGTCGCGCATGTATCCCGTTGGCGATATAAACCGCCGCGCCGAGCGCCTTATCAAAATCACCTATGATAGTCTGATGCTTGGTCTTGGTGCGGTAAAGCCTGGAAATACAACGGGCGATATCGGACACGCCATTCAAACCTTTGCAGAGGGTGAACGCTGTTCTGTCGTTCAAGATTTTTGCGGACATGGACTCGGCCGACTGTTCCATGATGCGCCTAATGTTTTACATTTTGGCCGCCCAGGCGAGGGCGAAGCTCTACGTGAAGGCATGTTTTTTACCGTCGAGCCTATGATCAATCTGGGTAAGCCTGATACGAAAATCCTTAGTGATGGCTGGACGGCTGTAACACGGGATAAAAAGCTGACAGCGCAATTTGAACATTCCATTGGGGTTACAAAAGACGGGCTGGAAATTTTCACGACCTCTCCCAAAGGGCTGCACTGCCCACCCTATAATTAAGATAACTCATTGGAAACGTCCAAGCCGAAACCGCATTATCACGGGCATCGAGATCGCCTGCGCGCGCGCTTTGCTCAAAAGGGAGCTGACTCTCTCGCAGATTATGAACTATTGGAGCTTTATTTATTTCGTTCAATTCCTCGCCGTGACGTCAAACCCATCGCCAAAGAGCTTATCGCTAAATTTGGGAATTTTGCCGAAGTGATCGCCGCGCCGATAGAGCAGCTGACCGAGATTAAAGGCATCAGCGAGAAAGTCGCCTTGGACCTAAAAATATTACGAGCCGCCGCAACCAAATTAGGACAAGAGTCTATACTGGGGCGCCCTATCTTATCCTCATGGAGTGCTTTGCTCGATTATTGTCGGTCTGCGATGCAATTTGAGGCCACCGAACAATTTCGTGTCTTGTTCTTAGACCGTAAAAATCGCCTGATAGCCGATGAAGTTTTAGGACAAGGCACCGTAGACCGCGCGCCTGTCTATCCACGCGAAATTCTCAAGCGGGCATTAGCTCATGAGAGCACCGCGATCATCCTGACACATAACCACCCCAGCGGCGATCCAACACCAAGCCAATCAGACATCGACATAACAAAAGAAATCGTGCAAGCGTGCAAACCAATCAGGGTGGCCGTTCACGATCACCTCATAATAGGACGGAATGATATTGTTTCGTTTAAAACACTGGGATTGATGTAAGGGAAATTTATGAAAAATGTTAAAAGTAAGACGACTATTGCGCCACGCTATCGTACATTTGTATTATTACTCTTAACGCTGGTTTATGGATTCAATTTCATTGATCGCCAAATTGTTGGTATTCTCGCGCCTTGGATTCAAGCCGACTTAGGATTGACGAATACGCAACTTGGTCTGTTGGTAGGCTTAGCCTTTGCTGCTTTTTATACCATTATGGGTATTCCTCTCGCCTTTTTAGCGGATCGTATGAACCGTGTAACTTTGCTCTCATTGGCCTTGGCGGTATGGAGCGGATTTACAGCGCTGACAGGTTTTGCGCAAAACTTTGTTCACATTGCCCTCGCCCGTGTCGGCGTCGGTATTGGCGAAGCCGGCGGCAGCCCGCCGTCACATTCAATGATTTCAGACTTCTACGCTAAGGAAGAACGTGCAGGGGCGTTGGGCGTCTATTCGCTCGGCATTCCATTAGGTATTATGGCAGCCTATTTTCTCACAGCAGCTTTACTCGGAGCCGATGCCGAAAGCGTAAATTGGCGCCGAATATTTATTACGCTCGGTATTTTTGGGATCATCCTAGCTATTCTTGTCAAAATTACTATCCGTGAACCCGAGCGCGGAGCGATGGAAACCATCGCTAAAATACCCTCTGGCTATATCCCTTTGGGTCAATCATTCACACAATCCAACCTCCCACCCCGGATAGCTATATTCGGCGGGTTACTCACTTTATTGTTAGGCACATGGGCTTTCGGCTACATCTCTTGGGTTTTTGTTATTCCTTTTGTCGTTTTTATCGTAACGATGTTCCTCCTCAGTCTTCAACCTGGCGTCATGACGATATTGTCAATCAAGTCTTGGTGGTGGATGGCTCTAGGAATAGCTTTTGCAAGCTTTGCGAGCTATGCAATTTCAGGATTCCAAACAAAATTCCTTCGTTTGCTTGAGCCTGATTTTAGCCCTCGGACGTTCATCATCTGGATTGGGTTTATTAATGGCACGTTTTATGTCGCAGGAACTTATTTCGGCGCAAAACTCGTCGACTGGAAAGCCAAAACTGATATTCGAGCCTATGGCACCATTCCAGCCATATCTATTCTTTTCGCTTTACCACTGGCTCTAGCGGCTTTCTGGGCCCCGTCCATAGCCCTTCACCTCACCATTGGTGCAGCCTTGCAGCTCTGCCTTGGCGTTTATCTCGGGCCAAGTTTCGCTATCGCGCAAACTCTCGCCCCCGTTAAATTAAGAGCTATGTCGACAGCCCTTTTCTTTTTCGTCCTAAACATGATCGCTCTGGGCGGCGGGCCAACATTTGCAGGGATCATGATTGATGTATTCCTTGGAAAGGGAGAAACCGAACTCAATGCAACTCGCCTCGCGATGTATGTCACATTTGGAGCCTATATACTCTCATTCATTTTTTATATGATGGTCAGGCAAACCCTCCCCAAAGACTGGGCAGCCGCAGAAGCGCGTAATGAGTCCAGCTAAAGCTTGACCTTAGCCCTCTCCTTTAGTCTAAGGCGCGCATAGAGAAGTGAGTCCATATGATTGAGCGTTATGCCCGTGCCGAAATGACCGAAATATGGTCGGCGGCTACAAAGTACCGGATCTGGTTCGAGATTGAGGCGCATGGTTGTGACGCTCTTGCTGAACTCGGCGTTATTCCGAAATCTGCGGCGGAGAATATTTGGGAGCGCGGCGGCTCTGCTGAATTTAACGTGGCTAAAATCGACACGATTGAACGCGAAGTTAAACATGACGTGATAGCCTTTCTAACGCACCTCGCTGAATTCATCGGTGAAGATGCCCGCTTTGTGCATCAAGGATTTACAAGTTCGGATATTCTCGACACTACGTTGTCTGTCCAACTCGCTCGCGCGACAGATTTACTGCTTATCGGCATGGACCGTGTTTTAGCCGCGCTTAAGAAACGCGCCACCGAACATAAACACACGATTACGATCGGACGCAGCCATGCGATCCATGCTGAGCCCACAACCTTTGGAGTTAAGCTAGCGCGGTTTTATGCCGAGTTTGCCCGCGGACGTGAGCGCCTTGTCATCGCACGGAAAGAAATCGCCGTCTGTGCTATTTCGGGCGCGATCGGGACATTCGCTAATATCGACCCTAAGGTCGAAGAACACGTCGCCAAAAAAATGGATCTGGCGATAGAACCCGTCTCCTCTCAGATTATACCGCGTGACCGTCATGCCGCATATTTCGCAGCGCTGGGTGTGATAGCCTCTTCTATTGAAAATATAGCTGTGGAAATCCGCCACTTACAGCGTACGGAAGTCCTCGAAGCCGAAGAATTCTTTTCAAAAGGGCAAAAGGGTAGCTCGGCTATGCCGCATAAACGTAATCCAGTCCTCACTGAAAATCTGACAGGTCTTGCTAGGTTGGTACGCATGGCAGTAACCCCTGCCATGGAAAATGTCGCTCTCTGGCATGAGCGCGATATTTCACATTCATCTGTTGAACGCGGCATTGGCCCAGACGCTACCGTGCATCTGGACTTTGCGCTTCACCGCCTTGCTGGCGTGATTGAGAACCTTGTTGTGTATCCCGAAAAAATGAAAGCTAATATGGACCGTTTAGGCGGGCTGCATAATTCTCAGCGTTTTCTCTTGGCTCTTACCCAAGCCGGCGAGCAGCGTGAGAGCGCTTACCGTCTCGTTCAGCGTAATGCCATGAAAGTCTGGGAAATGTTCCGTACAGAAGGCAATGCTGGAGAAGGCTCATTTCTCAATCTTATTCTCGCAGATAAAGATGTCATGGCGCTATTATCCGAAGATCAAGTCCGCGCCATGTTTGATGATGAATATCATATCAAACATGTTGAGACCATTTTTGACAGAGTATTTACCTGAGCACCTTACCAGAAGGTTGATAATCTTATTATTGGCGTCCTAATACGCTAGGTGACCACAACTCTTGATACATCGCTCCCTAATAAGCCCTAACATTACCTCAATGTAACATACTGATCAAAAACATGATTAAATATCAATTAATTAGCTCTAAATCTGGAAAAATAATTAGTTGCATCTTTACTAAACTTAGCATTTTCCATTTTTTTGCTCATTTTTTTTCCTTTAAATACAATAGCTTAAAGCCCTAATTAACTATTCTGGAAACCATTGTAAACACACCCCTAACGCGCAATTTGCCGAAAATTTACTAATGGCCGTTACATATCATCCATAACAATAATACGTGTGTAAACGCACAAAAATATAGTGAACTTCTAGAGAATAGGATGATACCATGAAGAAACTAACTGCACTTGTGAGTGCATTCGCTCTAACATCTGCTTTTGGCGCAACGGCTTTTGCAGCAGACATCTATGTCGTTAATTTTCGTAACGCGACTGACGTGCAAAGTCAGCAACTTGATAGCCAGCTTTCCTCAGCTCTCGCCATTTCAGGTGTAAATGCTGAAGAAGTTGTTATCGACACATCAACAGCTGCGAAATGGGAAAAGGGCGCACATGAAGCCTTTGACCGTGACATTGTTCCGGTTTTCAACAAATGGGTTGGCCTTCCAGGCTTCGCCGCTGTTGTTGATGCTAAATCAAAACGCGTTATCGGATGTGTTAACTCAACATTTGATGCCAATGAAATGGCTAGCGAAATTCGTAAAATGGCGTCTCGCGCCCAAGGTTCTGCCTTTTTATCAAACGCGTCTGTCTCAACAAAGACAACACGCTGCCCGGCAGCCCACAATGTTGATCCCGGTCGTTAAGACCTAGGACATTATAGAAAAGCCCGCGACACTCCAGTTTGCGGGCTTTTCTATGTTCTATTATGTTACGTCATAGCTAATGCCCACTGCTTTACTGAGGAGTAACATAAGCGTTATTCGCTCAACTGTATTTTTCAGGTGCAGTTCAGATAAATTATGCTGATAATAGCGTTGAATGGAGAATGGTAATGAAAAAGCTCTTTAAAACAGCTATTGTTGCAACGGCCTTAACACTTGGTTTCGGGTCAGTTGGCAATACGATGCAGCCTACGCCTGACGTTTATGTCATGATGTTTAGCGCTGATTGGTGCGCGCCCTGTAGAATTGTTGAACCTCGCCTCAACGAAGTCCTATTAAACCTTCGTGATCCCGGCATAGAATATGTAAATATCAATATTTCCAGAGGGAATGGCGATTTAAATGCACACACGGTCTTTGATCGTGGTCTCGTCTCCCAATATAATACATGGTTAGGCATAACAGGCTTTGCAGCCATAATTGACGGTGATACGAAACGCACATTGGGCTGTGTGAATATGACTTATGACGCCCAAAGCATGGCCATGCATATTAAAAATCTAAAAACCATGGCTAAGACTAATCAGCCAAGTGTTGATTTGACCTGTCCGGAACCTAATATTCCAATTTAGGTTTAATCACCGTAAACCTCATCACGGGCGGCATTTAGACATTCATTCATCTTATCTCTGATCGCTTGGTCGGAGATATCTACATTTGCGTCTGTCAGATCCTTACGAAGTTTACGGAAAACATCATCATCTCCGGCTTCTTCCATATCTGCCATAATAACGGATAGGGCGTATTTTTCAATAGCGTCACCCTCAATTCCGAGTAATGCGGCAGCCCAATGGCCAAGAGCTTTATTGCGTTTCGCTTCAACTTTGAACTCATTGGCAGCATCCAAAACATATTTTGCTTCTTGCGCATTACCGCGTTCATCGATTCCTGACATGTTGAGACCTTTTCTGTGTCATATAATTTAAGCAATATGTATGAATTTTAGTTGTGTAAAACAAGGGACTTCGTGAATTTTGACTAGCCTGTTCTGTTTATAGCTGTTCAAAACACATAAACGCTAAATTCACTAATCCTCAAATTCTTGCATTGTTCACATTGCCGCTGATGCTAGCTTGCGCTATGGGGTGTTTTTAAGCGCCTTAGTGAGTCGGCGACGTCGATGCGCTTTGGACGAGCCTCGGAAAGAGCTATTATGAGCCGCCGCAAACAAATCTATGAAGGTAAAGCCAAAATCCTCTATGAGGGGCCAGAGCCTGGAACATTAGTACAATATTTTAAGGATGATGCCACAGCGTTTAATGCGCAAAAGAAGGCTATTCTTGACGGAAAAGGCGTCTTAAATAACCGCATATCAGAATTTGTTATGCTGCGCCTTGGGGAGATCGGCATTCCCACGCATTTCATTAAACGCCTTAATATGCGCGAACAGCTGATAAAAAAAGTTGATATTATTCCGCTTGAAGTCATTTGCAGAAATGTTGCTGCAGGGACGATGTCAAAGAGGCTAGGCATAGAGGAAGGTGAAAAGCTTCCACGTTCAATTGTCGAATTTTGCCTCAAACGCGATGACCTTGGCGATCCCCTAATTGCTGAAGAACATATTTATGCGTTTGGTTGGGCTACTGAATCTGAACTAGACGAAATGATTGCCATGACATTGCGCATCAATGATTTTCTGATGGGTATGTTCGGCGGTATTGGGATCAATCTCATTGATTTCAAAATTGAATTTGGCCGTCTCCCTACCGAGGACGGCCATCAAGTAGTCTTAGCCGATGAAATTAGTCCCGATAGTTGCCGTTTATGGGACCGCGAAACCAATAAGAAATTGGATAAAGACCGTTTCCGCCGAGACTTAGGTGACGTCACACAAGCCTATACTGAAGTTGCAACCCGTCTTGGAATATTAAAAGAATCTCAAAACAAACTCGCCCCGACCCTTTCGGTTGTGAGCAATGACGAATAGGAAATAGTCATGAAAGCCATTATTCATATCGGACTAAAACCCGGCGTTTTAGACCCTCAAGGCCGTGCTATCGCCCGTTCATTAGGTGATTTAGGATTCAAGGAAGTAAAAGAAGCACGGCAAGGTAAGGTCATAGAGCTTGACCTTGCAGGCGAAGATATTTCTTTAGCTGAAACGCGCGTTAAAGATATGTGTGAAAAGCTTTTAGCTAACACCGTGATCGAAAGTTACCGCATTGAGATTGAAGACTAATGAAAACAGCCGTTATTGTCTTCCCTGCCTCAAATTGCGACCGAGATGCCGCTGTTGCATTAGAGAAAGTCACTGGTTTTAAACCAGAAATGGTTTGGCACCGCGAAGCTGAATTGCCCGCTGGTGTAGATTTTGTTGTCATACCTGGAGGATTTTCATATGGCGATTATCTGCGCTCCGGCGCTATGGCGGCGCGCTCGCCTATCGTCAAGGATATCGTCAGCAAAGCCAATGTGGGGCTACCCGTAGCCGGGTTTTGCAATGGCTTTCAAATTCTGACTGAAGCAGGATTACTCCCCGGCGCCTTAATGCGTAACAACAGCCTTAAATATGTTTGTAAACCGCAAGCTCTAAAAATCGCGAATGGAAACACCCGATATACATCTAAATATGGTGCAAAAACAGATGTGACCTTCCCGATTGCCCATCATGATGGAAATTATTTTGCCGATAATGAAACGCTGAATAAGCTTGAGAAAAGTGGCCGAGTGGTTCTGCGTTATAACGGAAACCCCAATGGATCGGCGCGCGACATTGCCGGTATTTGTAATGAGGCCGGTAATGTCATCGGCATGATGCCACACCCCGAACGGGCTATTGACCCTCTACACGGCGGGACCGATGGGATCGATCTGTTCAAATCTATTATTGAGTCGATTTAATGGCTAGAAGTTCAAAAAAGAAAAAAAGCGAAATAACGCCAGAAATGGTTACCGAACATGGTCTCTCTGAAAGCGAATATGAGATCATTTTAGACAGGCTTGGCAGAGAGCCTAATCTAAATGAGCTTGGTATTTTCTCGGTCATGTGGTCAGAGCATTGCTCTTATAAGTCTTCTCGCCGACACCTCGCAAAATTTTTGACGACAGGGGACAAAGTTATTCAAGGCCCTGGCGAAAATGCCGGCGTTATTGATATAGGCGACGGTGATGCCATTATTTTCAAGATGGAGTCCCATAATCACCCGTCATATATAGAACCCTATCAAGGGGCCGCTACCGGCGTAGGCGGCATTATGCGGGACGTCTTTACCATGGGCGCAAGGCCAATCGCTCTTATGAATGCTTTGCGCTTTGGAGAACCCGATCATCCGAAGACAAAGTCACTTGTGGACGGGGTTGTTGCCGGGATTGGCGGCTATGGGAATTGCGTCGGCGTGCCAACTGTGGGCGGCGAAACCAACTTCCATAAAGGTTATAACGGGAATATTCTGGTCAATGCGATGTGCGTCGGCCTCGCGCGCGCCGATAATGTTTTCTACTCCGCTGCCAAAGGCGTCGGAAATCCTATATTTTATGTCGGGTCTAAAACAGGCCGTGACGGTATTCACGGCGCAACTATGGCGTCGGCAGAATTTGATGATGATAGCGATGAGAAACGGCCGACTGTTCAGGTTGGCGACCCCTTTACAGAAAAGCTTCTCATAGAAGCCTGCTTAGAACTTATGGCGACTGACGCGATTATTGCTATTCAGGATATGGGCGCCGCAGGCCTGACATCTTCCTCTATAGAAATGGCCGATAAAGGCGGCGTCGGGATTGAACTTAACCTTGATAAAGTACCCCAGCGTGAAGACAACATGACGCCCTATGAAATGATGCTCTCTGAGTCTCAAGAACGCATGTTGATGGTGATAAAACCCGGAAAAGAGCAACTCGCTTTTGATGTGTTCGAGAAATGGGAACTCGATGTCGCTCAGATCGGGAAAACAACCGATACAGGGCGGCTTGTTCTTAAACATCAACGCAAAAAAGTCTGTGATATTCCTATCGCGCCTCTCGCAGATGATGCACCTAATTATGATCGACCTTATATTATAGGCGAAACTCTTAAAATCATCGAAACTTCTGATATTCACGAAACTCAGGATTATAACGATGCCCTTATTCGTATTATTTCTTGTCCGGACATAGCCTCAAAACGATGGATTTGGGAACAATATGATCGCCATGTTATGACCGATACAATTGATAACAGTCAAAGCGGTGGTGACGCTGCCATTGTGCGTATTCACGGTTCTCAAAAAGCTGTTGCCATCACAACTGATGTCACCCCGCGCTATGTGCAGGCTGACCCCTATGAAGGCGGGAAACAATGTGTTGCCGAGACCTGGAGAAATCTAACATGTGTTGGTGCCGATCCTATCGCGATTACAGATTGTCTAAATTTTGGCAATCCAGAACGTCCTGAAATCATGGGACAATTTGTTCGCGCGATTGACGGTATGAATGAGGCCTGCCGCGCATTTGAATACCCTGTTGTTTCTGGAAATGTTTCTCTTTACAACGAAACCAATGGTCAAGCCATTCCGCCAACGCCCGCCGTCGGAGGTGTTGGCCTGATCCCTAATCTGGATCACTTCGCTACGCTGAGTGGCGCTAAAAACGGTGATACACTTATCCTCATTGGTGATACAACGGGGTGGTTAGGCTCATCTATATATTTGCGGGAAATTTTGAGCCGTGAAGATGGCGCGCCGCCGCCCGTTGACCTTGAGGCCGAAAAACGTAATGGCGATTATGTCCGTAGTCTCATCCGCATGCGCCGTTTACATGCGGTGCATGATCTCTCAGATGGCGGACTTGCTATTGCCGCCTGTGAAATGGCCTTTAGCAGTAATTTAGGCGTTACACTTTCTGGCTCAACCGACATCCCGCTTCATGGCTGGCTTTTTGGCGAAGATCAGGCGCGCTATCTCATTGCTGTAGACGAATATAGTGTGAACCCTGTCATTTCGACCGCAAAGGAAAAAGGCATTTCAGCACAAATCGTTGGTAAAATCGGCGGAGATCGCATCTCAGCCGTTGGAGGATTTGATGTCTCGCTTGCAGGCCTTCGCGAAAAACATGAAGGTTGGCTCAAGGATTACATGTCGTGAGAAAGCAAGACTAATGGCAATGTCTGGTGAAGATATCACGACCCTTATCAAAGCTGCCCTGCCCGATGCCATTATCGAGCTGACAGATTTAGCCGGCGATAATGATCATTGGAAAGCTGTCATAACTTCGGCAGCTTTTGAAGGAAAATCTAGAATTCAGCAACATCAAATGGTTTATGCAGCCTTGAAAGGCAATATGGGCGGCGTTTTACATGCCCTTGCTCTTGAAACACGTACGCCCTAACCTATCTAGAGAGAGTTGTTAATTGGAAGGTCTCGTTTATGTCTGCTCATGATGAAATTACCAAAACCGTCACAGAAAATGATGTGGTCCTTTATATGAAAGGGACGCCTGTTTTTCCGCAATGCGGATTTTCATCAACCGTTGTCCAAATTCTTGATTATGTAGGTGCGCAATATGCAAGCGTCAACGTTTTGGAAAATCCGGACATTCGTCAGGGCATAAAAGACTTCAACAATTGGCCCACCATTCCGCAGGTCTTTGTTAAAGGTGAATTTATCGGCGGATGTGATATAGTTAAAGAGATGTTCGAAACAGGAGAGTTGCGCAAACTTTTCGAAGACAAAGGCATTAAAACGGCCGCTTAAACCTTTAAACAAACATAAAAAAACCCGCATAATTTGCGGGCCTTTTTATATTTCGTATGTCTTATCGGGAGTAAAATTCCACAACAAGATTAGGTTCCATAACAACAGGATATGGAACTTCATCAAAACTCGGAATACGCGCCAATGTCGCCTTCATCGCTTTGGGATCAACACTGATATAATCAGGCAGCTCGCGTTCAGGGCTTTCCAAAGCCTCAAGAACCAAGGCCATTGTCCGCGATTTTTCACGAACTTCTACAACGTCACCTTCCTTACATCTGTAGGACGGGATATTAACACGCTTCCCATTAACCAAGATATGGCCGTGATTAACGAATTGACGCGCGGCAAATACGGTTGGAACAAATTTAGCGCGATAAACAATCGCGTCCAAGCGGCGCTCTAAAAGACCAATAAGGTTCTCAGAAGCATCCCCACGCTGGCGAGTCGCTTCATCATAAGTGCGGCGAAACTGTTTCTCTGTGATATTACCGTAATAGCCTTTCAGCTTTTGCTTCGCGCGAAGCTGCGTTCCGAAATCAGAAAGCTTGCTACGGCGGTTTTGGCCATGCTGGCCCGGTCCGTAAGGGCGTTTATTAACGGGCGACTTTGGACGTCCCCAGATATTTTCGCCCATACGGCGATCAATTTTATATTTTGTGGAATGACGCTTAGACATGCGTTTATACTCTTAATTCTAGCGTGGCCCGGCTGACTGAACTATTTCAGTCGCGATTTCAACGGCGGCACCACACTCACCCGTGTAAGCGGCGCTATTTACAGGGCTGGGCCATCAAGTCAAGAGCCAGAAATAAAGTTTCAACGCTACGAATTTAATTGCAGCCTTTACCAGGCTGTGACAAGCGCAATACATGGACACCTCCGCAAATATGCAAGGCTCACCAAAAAGCAATACGGGTCTTTTGGCTGGCATAACAGCCTATACGATATGGGGCATATTTCCGATTTATTTTGTGGTGATGCGCGCCATTCCGCCGACTGAGATGGTAGCCCATAGGGTCATATGGTCCGTTCCTTTTGGATTATTGATTATCCTTTTCAGAAAACAGTTAAATGATGTTTGGCAAGCGCTTAAAAAACCTAAAACTCTCATCTTATTAGCCCTTGCTGCAACCTCCCTAACGATAAATTGGGGGGTCTATATTTGGGCCATTCAACAAGATCAAATATTTCAAGGAAGTCTGGGGTATTATATTAATCCGCTAATTTATGTCTTGGTTGGCGTCGTGTTTTTCAAAGAAAAATTATCGCGCCTACAAGGGCTGGCTATTTTACTAGCTTTAATCGGCGTCACCATTTTAACGCTTTATGGTGGGACTTTTCCTGTAATCGCTCTGTTTTTAGCGGTGAGTTTTACCGCTTATGGGGTGATCAGAAAACAAGTTGATATCGGCGCTATGCCCGGTCTGTTTATAGAGACGATAATATTAGTCCTACCAGCTCTCATTTTCCTAACTTGGTTATCTCAAACAGGACAATTACAATTTGGGCGACTTGGGAGTAAAATGGATATTTTGTTGGTTTTGGCTGGGCCAATCACGGTTTTACCGCTGCTGGCTTTCGCCTTTGCTGCGCGGCGACTGTCTCTCTCTACTCTAGGAATATTGCAATATATCGGACCTACACTTCAATTTGCCTGTGGGATCTATTTCGGCGAAAGATTTACGTCTGCCCATGCATGGTGTTTCGCGCTCATCTGGCTTGGAATACTCATTTATAGTTTTGACGCAATTCTTAAACGACAAGCAACAGCCTAACTGGTATTTATTTCCTTAGCCAAAATCTGTCTTATTAGCCAGGAACCACCCTAATATATAGAGCGTGAACATAATAATGAGCTGTAAAAAGAGCAGAAAAGCTCCATCTAATAGCATATTCTGATCCGGGGCATGGATTTGTGATTTGAGCGCTTTACGGCGTTCAGACGCATAAATGATTGTCGAAAGAACCGCACAAAGACCTACAACAATTATGTGGGTTGAATAATACCCCGCTAAAAAACAGGCCAAAATCAGTAAATATCCTAAATATTTCACAAGACGTCCTTCTATGTTTCTTTCTTATGCGGGATTTGCCCGCGCCCGCGACCCTTGGCCAAAGCCTTTATCATACCCCGCATTGTCTGCACCTCTTGAGCGGTTAATTTAGCCCGCGTAAAGGGCGCGCGTATATTTTGTGACATCAAAGCCCGTTTTTGCGGCGGAAAAAAGAACCCAGCGGCGGTTAATTCCTCTTCCAGATGCTCAAACATCCTTACCAAATTATCTCTATCTGCAACCTCGCTTATATCTTTTTGAAATAAAGGCGGCGGAGGCGCGCCCTCAGCACTAGCCCAGATATACGCAAAGACATTGACCGCTTGCGCCAAATTCAGAGACTGAAAAGCCGGATTAATAGGATAGGTCAATATAGCATCGGCTAAAACAACATCTGCGTTTTTAAGTCCCGCCTTTTCAGGCCCAAATAATATACCCGTTGCCGTTTTCTCATTGGCATATGCTCTCAAGGCGGGGCCCACAGTTTCTGTTCCAATCACCGGAATTTCCAGTTCTCGCCTTCGGGCTGTCGCCGCCAATATATATTTCAAATCGGCTACGGCTTCAGCCGTAGTTTGAAAGACTTTCGCCGTCTGCAAAACAGGCAAAGCGCCTGCCGCCATGGCATCTGCTGCCGGATTGGGCCACCCATCGCGCGGGGCAACTAGGCGGAGTTCCGTGAGGCCAAAATTGAGCATCGCGCGGCAAGCCGCGCCAATATTTTCGCCCAATTGCGGATGAACCAAAATAACTGCGGGGGCTGTCCCTTGCTCAGCTGTATGAACAATGCGGCCCAATTGATCTTTAAGCGTTTTTCCCATCTTCACTCTTTTAATACACGCCAACGGGTGTTAAAGGCGCCAATAATGAATCTGACCGCTTACAGAGGTAAATATGGCTAAAATCAAGGTAAATAATCCCGTTGTCGATATGAACGGTGATGAGATGACGCGCATTATCTGGGATATGATCAAAGAACGTCTAATACATCCCTATCTGGATATTGACCTGTTAGATTATGATCTCTCTATACAAAGCCGCGACGCGACGGATGATCAGATCACAATTGACGCTGCCAACGCTATTAAAAAACACAATGTCGGCATTAAATGTGCAACCATCACGCCAGATGAAGCCCGCGTTGAAGAATTTTCTCTCAAGAAAATGTGGAAGTCTCCCAACGGAACCATTCGTAACATCCTAGGCGGCGTTGTTTTCCGTGAACCCATCATTTGTAACAATGTTCCACGCTTAGTGCCGGGCTGGACACAGCCCATCGTCATTGGACGTCATGCCTTTGGTGACCAATATAAAGCGACTGATTTTGTTGTCCCCGGAAAAGGCAAAGCCACGATGAAATGGGAAGGCGAAAATGGCGACGTTATCGAGAAAGAAATTTTCGATTTTCCTGATGGTGGCGTTTTAATGGGGATGTATAATCTTGACAAATCTATTGGTGATTTTGCCCGTGCTTGCTTCAATTATGGCCTGCAACGCAAATGGCCCGTTTATCTGTCCACCAAGAACACAATTTTGAAAGCTTATGATGGTCGGTTCAAAGACTTGTTCCAGCAGATTTTCGATGAAGAATTCGCAGATAAATTTGCAGAGTTTGGCGGTGAATATCAACATCGCTTGATTGATGACATGGTCGCTGCGGCGATGAAATGGTCCGGCGGTTATATCTGGGCTTGTAAAAATTATGACGGTGATGTTCAGTCTGATACTGTTGCCCAAGGCTTTGGTTCACTCGGTCTGATGACCTCTTTCTTGCTAACACCTGACGGAAAAACAATGGAAGCCGAGGCAGCTCATGGCACAGTGACCCGCCATTACCGCAACCATCAAAAGGGGGAGAGTACATCCACAAATTCGACAGCCTCTATCTTTGCTTGGACGCGCGGTCTAGCGCATCGGGCCAAGATTGACGATAATGAAGCCTTGGCTAAATTTGCGCAGGGCCTTGAACAAACCACTGTTGAAACCATCGAAGGCGGCCAAATGACCAAAGACTTGGCCTTATTGGTTGGCGATCAGCAAGGCTGGCTCACAACAACAGGCTACCTCGAAGCGATTGCGGAGAATTTCGAACGCAAAATGACTTAATTCGCTCAGAATTATTTTTATTAAATAGCCCGCTAATTAGCGGGCTATTTTGTTTCACGATGCGCAAAGGCGACCAAAACAAAGCTAATCATCATCAAAAGATACCATGATCCTAATTTGGAAATGGACACCATATGCCAGTTATTCTCTTGCCCCGGATAACTCCAAGCCCGTGCAAATGTTGCAATATTCTCAGCAAACCAAATGAATAAAGCCACAAGAAATAATCCAAAAATCAAAGGCATAGGCCGCTGCTTTTCATCTGCTTTGAACCAAATGACTGTACGTCCATATAGGATTACAATACCAGCAAATAAGGCTAGGCGAACATCAAGCCAATAGTGATGTGTGAAAAAGTTTATATAGATCAGTACGGCCAATAAAGCTTGCCATTTTAAACGTGGGAACCGATCAAACCGAAAATCAAAAATGCGCCAAACGCGAGCGAGATAACTCCCCACACACGCATACATAAACCCGGAAAAGAGAGGCACACCCGCTAGTCTTAATACACTAGGCTCAGGGTAAACCCATGAACCAACATGGGTTTTGAAAATCTCCATAACGGTTCCGACAATATGAAACACCAAGATAAGGCGAGCCTCCTCCCAAGTTTCAAGTTTAGATAGGAGCATCCCGCCTTGTATAGCGATGGCCATGAGCGTGATAAAATCATATCGAGCCAGAGCGCTCTCTTGCGGATAAAAGAAGAAAGTGCCTAACAAAAGCGCCAACATCAATCCGCCAAAAAGACAGGCCCAGCCTTGCTTGATACCAAATGTTACAAACTCAAAAAGAGCTTGGCTTTTCCATCCTTTAACGAAGCGCATGTGAAGTTTAGACCGTTGCAGGTGGAGGAAGTCGCGAGGATTAAAAGACATAACTGATTAAAACCATTATTGATGGCCAGATATTGACGTCAAATTGGCAAGATTTGGTTTACGAGCGGTTTGTGGTACAGTTTGCCATGAAAGACTTTCTGCTCACCTCCCTTATTGCCTCTGTTGTTTTAACTCTGGCGCTTAATCTCTTGCCGGCCTTATTTCCCAATGCGGCCGCCAAAGCGGAACGTAAAATCGTTGAAAAAATGCAGGAAACTCATAGTGACCGTATTGATCCCAATACGCCCAAAGTCCGCGTTTTTTTCCCATGGAAAGCTATGTTGCTCATATCTTTGGGATTAACGGTGGCTGTAAACCTCATAGGCGTTTTCGCCCGCTAGCATTATTACCTGCTTTATGACTGGATTAATTACCCGAAGCCCTTAAAACTTTGTTCTAGAAAACTATTGGGGATCACTTGGACATTTTACTCAAAATCATACCTGAACTCACCCAAGGTCAGTGGTTCGGCCATGGGCTTATTTTCATATTAAACATTGCCCTATTCGTGCTCGCGCGCCCCTTGCTCAATTTGATTGCGCCCAATCAAAATAACGAGGCGAAGATCAAAATTTTCAGAGCGCTCAATGTACTTGTTTTATTGCTTCACATCTTGGACCTCGTCCTAACGGGCGCCAATAGTAATTACCGCCATTACTTCATCAATCTTGGCTATAGCCTTATGATCATTTATGCAGGCATGATTGCTTATAGTTTCTTTGGAACGCTGTCTAAACGACGTTTTGGCCGCGAGCGTATGGTCGATCAAAACAAAGTCTATAGCGAAACTTACAGTACGCGCTTAGTCAATCTCATCCTGCTCGTTATCATCATCGTGACGACAATCTATGCGCTGATCCTCATATGGGGCGCCAATAGCCTTTTAGAGACGACAGGCATATTCGGTATTCTCATGGCATTCTTGGCCTTTACCAGCAGCGTCTGGGCGCCCGATATTATCAGCGGCCTTATCATCCTCAATAGCGAAAGCATAGAAGATGGGGACGTGGTTGTCATTGACGGTCATTCCAATGAATATGTCATCAGCCGGGTCACGCTCATCTACGTTATCCTTTATGATATCCGTAACAATCACCGCACACTCATGCGCAACAGCCTGTTCACCAGTAACCGCGTTGATAATCTGAGCCGCGTCGCCAGTACCAAAGGGGTACGGCAGGCCCTACTCTATAAAATTGGTTATCCCGAATTTACAGGCCGCAAAGATGAACGCGCCGCGCAGCTCGCCGAATTTAAGGAAACCATAGGTAAGCTGTTTTTGAGCGCAGAAGAAAGCTGCAAAGAAGACAAAGACATCATGGTCAATGAAAACATCCCCTTTGAATGGGCCCTGACCAATGCCGGGGATTATGCCCTTGAATATACGCTTTGGATTTATCTGGAGCGCGTGCCCAATACTAAAATTACATCCACCCTACGCAAGCATTTGATGGGGACCATTTATAAGGTCAATGAGGCCGTCTATACATCGTCAATCTTAGAAAACATTGACCTGTCGACCCCTGATGTCATCCAAGCTACCGTCACGACATCTGCGCCGCAAACACGACAAAAACCTGCACCTGTTACAAAACATAAGAGACCCGAGAAAGCCGACAGCGACACCCCCATCGCTTAACGCTTCAAATTAGGGGCAAACTCTGCCACACAGAGATATGCTTGAGATAACCCCGCGCATATCTATTCCGCTCTCAGAGATCGAGATGAGCGCCATTCGCTCGCAAGGACCCGGCGGTCAAAATGTCAATAAAGTCTCTTCGGCTATCCATTTACGCTTTGATATCAATACGTCCTCCCTTTTGGACGGACATAAAACAAAGCTTAAAACGTATAGGGACAAGCGCATTTCCGATAAGGGCGTCATTGTTATCAAAGCTCAAAACCACCGCACACAAGAGCGCAATAAAGCCGAAGCCTTGGAGCGCCTCAAAGCCCTGCTCGCCAAAGCGCTGCATGTGCCGAAATATCGCCGCGCGACAAAGCCAAGCTACGGGGCCGTTAAACGCCGCCTCAAGAAAAAGGCGGAACGCGGGGCGATTAAGGCGACGAGAGGGAAAGTTCGGGACTTTGAGTGATAGAGAAAATAGCTAATACCTAGTTATCCCAAAAGCGGTTGGTGTGGATGGCTCCTTACCGCGGCGTCATAGTGCGCCATAA
>CAZNWH010000016.1:0-30187 GCA_964576765.1 uncultured Hellea sp. | reverse complement strand
GAGAAAACGGGGCGGTTAACATCTACAGAGCTCAACGTATTATCGCGCATATTCGTGCACCTCATATCATTGAGCAGCTCAAAGACTTTCAATCGCATGAAGAAGAACATCGTGATATATTCAGCAGACGTCTCACCGAGCTGGGAGTCCGAAGATGTTTCAGTTATCATTTAAGCGGTTTAGGTGGTTTTATATTGGGGTTTATAACGGGGCTGATTGGCCCTTCAGCTATTGCAGCCACAACTTACGCTGTTGAAGATGTGGTCCTCAGGCATCTTGAAGGGCAAATATCCTATTTAGAACAACATTCACCCGCAAGCTGTGTTGCAGTGCAAGAAATTTACGACGATGAAATGGCCCATCACCAAACAGCCGAAATGCAAATGCAACACGATAAACATCTTACAAAAGCCCTAGTTATTATCGTCAAACTTTGTACCGAAGCCGTAATCCGCTTCGGGATGCGTTAGTTTATAAATCCGCTAATTGCGCCATCGGGAAATCAAAGACTGCTTTGGCTCCGCCGCGCAGAAAATCCAAATGTGTCTCGGCGCGCGGCATGATCGACAGCGCGTGATATCGGGCAAGGCTCGCCATATTCTCTGACAGCTCATCCCCCGCTTGCGCGCCATTGGCCACAGCCTTAATCAGGAAGGCCCCAGAAATAACATCAGCGACTAAGTTCAAATAAGGTGTTGCGCCAGACAGGGCATTGGCCTCATCTGCGTTGAGCATAATATCTGTCGCCGTTTTGATTGACGCGATACCTTTTTTAAGCGCCGGTATACAAACAGCCAGATCAACTTTGCCATTCGTCGCTTCGGCCAAAGCCGTAATATTTTCGAGGTCTGCGATAAGGGCGCGCATACCTTCACCGCCATCACGGCGAAGTTTGCGTCCAACAAGGTCCATCGCCTGAATACCGTTCGTGCCTTCATAGATCGGCGCAATCCGGCTATCACGATAATGTTGCGCCGCTCCAGTTTCTTCTACAAAACCCATCCCGCCATGAATTTGCACACCAATTGAACTCACCTCAACGCCCGTATCTGAGCCATAAGATTTCGCGAGCGGCGTTAAGAGCGCTTCGCGGGTATGAGACTCTTTGCGTATATCTTCATCTTCTGCGTGAACCGCCAAATCACCCGCCGCCGCTGTCGCCATACAAATCGCGCGCGCGCCAATAAGGCGGGTTTTCATCTCTATTAGATTTCTGCGCACGTCGGGATGAGCTATAATAGGCGCGCCAGCGTCGGCGTTAATGGCCCGTCCTTGCACCCGCTCATTGGCATAGACCAAGGCGGCCTGATAAGCACGCTCGCCAATAGCCACGCCCTGAACCCCGACAAACAGCCGGGCTTCATTCATCATAGTAAACATACAGGACAGACCTCTATTGGGTTCGCCGACAAGCCAACCCTTGGCATTGTTAAACTCCATGACGCAAGTCGGTGATCCATGAATACCTAACTTGTGCTCCAGTCCAATTGGTTTGAACGCATTACGCTCCCCTAGATTACCTTCATCATCGACAAAGATTTTGGGACAGATGAAAAGTGAAATCCCTTTTGACCCAGCAGGGGCATCAGGCAGTCTTGCCAAGACAAGGTGAATAATATTGTCAGCCACATCATGATCACCCCAAGTGATATAAATTTTCTGACCTGATATGGCGTAGGTTCCATCACCATTATCGACAGCCTTGGTGCGTACAGGGCCAAGATCAGAGCCTGCCTGAGGTTCGGTCAAGCACATCGCGCCTGTCCATTCCCCATTGATCATTTTGGGCAAATATTTGTCTTTTAACGCGTCATTAGCATGGGCATGAATAGCTTTGGCCGCGCTTGAAGTTAGCATCGGACAGAGGCCCAACGCCATATTTGCCGCATAGAACATTTCATCTGTTCCGGTTTTAACCAGTTGCGGCAAACCCATGCCGCCAATATCGGCGGGTGTCGCCAGACTAAGCCACGCGGCCTCGACAAAGGCTTCATAAGCCTCTTTAAAACCGGGTGATGCTTTAACATCATCGCCATTAAGCGTTGCCGGATTTTGATCTCCATCCCAATTTGTCGGAGCCCAGACATTTTCGGCAAAATCGGCCGCGCCCGTTAGAATATCCCCGATAAGTTCGCGATTAACGTCAGAAAAAGCCGGTAAGGAAAGAATTGAGTCCAAATCAACCGAATGATTGAGTAAAAACTGGATAGATTTTGCGGGGGCGGTAAAAGTCATTTATTCCTCTAATATTTGGGCTCTATCTGCACTTATCAGAACTGTAAATAAAGGAACAAATTGCCGCTATATCCCTTGCTATTGGTCAATCATCTGTCATGTTGTGCTAGTCGAGCATGACATATTGAAAATAACAGAGTAGTCGATCCAAGCCTAACTTTTGGATCTAGAAATTTAGAACTGCCCTCCTAACGAAATTGCCCGATAGTTGCGTGGATGGTCTGCGCGGCAAATTTTGAAAGGATATAAATTATGGCTACTGGAGTCGTAAAATTTTTCAACCAATCCAAAGGTTTTGGGTTTATTTCCCCTGATGATGGCAGCGCTGATGTGTTTGTCCATGTATCTGCGGTTGAAGCTTCGGGCTGCCCACCGCTCAATGATGGCATGAAAGTCAACTTTGAGACAGAAGCTGATAAACGCGGTAAAGGCCCCAAGGCCGTTAACTTATCGCCTGTTGCTGACGCTTAAATTCAACTCAACCCAAGTCATAAAAAAGCCCGCTTAATTTAGCGGGCTTTTTTATGACAGTATGTAGTTTAAACCTACTTACCCCCCATGACCTTACCAAGTATGAAGGTCAAAATTCCGCCGCCAACGCCACCAGATGCGACTGAACTTAAAATACTTCCAACATTGAGAGAGGCCCCAGCTGTTGGGTCAGCAACGCCGCCGCCCAAGAAGTTTGATGCAATCCATGACAAGCCAGTTCCGCCGACAATTCCTGTCAACGCCCGACCCGCTGTTCCCATGCTTGAATTCATGAGCTTACCGGCCAAAAGGCCTCCGCCTCCGCCGCTAAGCAGTCCTAAGGCTAAAGGTAGAATATCCATTTTTCCCCATTTCTCTGATATTTTATATCAGTTTCTTTTGTCTACAGAGATACCTTATATATCTCTTGGCTTAAGTCTGACGATATCTTAAGTCTTAATCAAGTGTTAAAATTTACGCTGAAAAAGATGGAAGATCTAGCTATATGAAACTTAATTATTTGTTTTTATTACCTTTTTTTATAATATCGTGTGGCGGGAATGAATCGAGCTCTACCCCCCCTCCTGTGCAAAAAACAGCGCAAACCGTCCCAGTAACGACGGTTTCGAGGACTTTAACCCCTCTCGAAAGAGGAGCAAAAATCTACAAACGCTGTAAAGCGTGCCATACACTTGATGAGGGCGGAAAACATAGAGTTGGTCCAAATTTGTGGAATATTTATGGCTCAAAAGCAGGATCAAAAGACGGGTTTTCCTATTCCAAAGCTATGGCGGCTTCCGATATTATATGGAATGAGGAAACGATGGATGGTTACATCACAAAGCCGTCTAGCTTCATGAAAGGCAATCGTATGAGTTTTATAGGCTTGAAAAAGCAGGAAGATCGAGATGCTGTTCAACTCTATATACGAAAAAAAACAACGCCTTAAACCCGATCTCACCACAGGCCCCTTCTCTCTGGATATGATCTATTAAGCTTTGCGTGAAACGCCTTAATTGTATAGACGCGGCATCAATTGGAGTTATTTGTGACCAAGTCACCCAAATCATTCAAAAAACTTGCCTTTGTGGCCAGCCAAAAGCCATCGGCTAAAAACGCGCTTGAAAGACTAACTTCGCTCTATGGCAATTGTGACCCAGCCGAAGCCAATGCTATTGTTGCCCTTGGCGGTGATGGATTTATGTTGGAAACTCTGCGCCGTAATATAACGCTTATACGCCGCGGTCTGCCTGTTTACGGCATGAATAAAGGAACCATCGGTTTCTTGATGAATGAATATGATGAAGAAGCCCTCATTGAACGCGTCTCAAAGGCTGAAGCCACAACTGTACGGCCCCTTAAGATGACGGCCAGCGGGGCCGGCGGAACCTATGAAGAGCTCGCCTTTAATGAAGTCTCCCTCTACCGACAATCACAGCAAGCCGCGCATATTCAGATAAAGGTTGACGGAAAAGTCCGCTTGGAGCGTCTTATTTCTGATGGCGTTTTACTCGCAACACCTGCTGGTTCGACCGCCTATAATTTATCCGCTCACGGCCCTGTCATACCTCTTGGGGCTGACATACTTGCCTTAACTCCTATTAGCGCCTTTCGGCCTCGCCGCTGGCGCGGAGCCTTACTCAATGCTGATGCCCATGTCGAATTCGATATCATGGATGGTCAAAAACGCCCCGTGGCAGCTTCGGCTGACAATCAAGAAATACGCAATATTGAGAACGTCAAAATTCAGCAAGATAATGAGACGTCACTCACGCTCTTATTTGACCCGGCTCATGGTCTGGACGAAAAGATATTGCGCGAACAATTCGCCCCTTAATCGACGGGCTTACAGCTTTACCTCTGAAAAGCCATCCAGCATTTCCAAAAACCAGAGCTGTTCAGATTCGGGTAGGTCAAAAGGAAGGGTCAAAACCCGCTCGACCATAAGTTCCTGAAAATATTGCCGATGGTAAATCAATCCCGATAATTCCAAATCTCTGTAAATAATGCAGGCTGCACGTATAATTTGGGTGGAATTTTCATTGAGTCCAGCTCTGGTACAGAGGGCTTTTAGTCCAAAGGGGCCACCGTCATGTATCATCAAAACAGCCTTGCGAACATTTACGTCAGCAAGTCTGGCCAAGGCATGTTCTAAAAACCTCATTTGCCCGCTGCCTGCCGCCCGTATAATCAGGGATGTCGTCAAGCGGCCTTGGCTATGTATAGCGTTAACCAAGGCGGATAAATCCTTAGCCACCCAAGATTGGTCGAGAAAATCTAATACTGCACGCTCCCGTGTACGGCTTGCTAGATCAAGCGCTAAGTCAACAGGCACAGAATGCTTTTTTGAAATCTGAACGGCTAAGTCTTCGCTCACTAAAGTAATCATCTTTTCAACAATACGAGGCGGCAGATCACGCCGGGCAATCATCCCCTTGGTTATGACCTGCTGAGCAATCAAGTCATTATTTTTATAAATATCAAGCATTTCCGAGGCGGTCTCTTCGGAAATCAACGCACCGTCATTGGCTGCGACTTCGGCTACGGCATGACTATCACCAAAGCGGATAATTGCGCGTGCAACATGATCGCTAACGCTGACACGTTTGGCGACAGCGAATACTTTTGCCGCCGCTTTAGATTTCAAGATATCGACTAAGTCAGCATCAGAAAACACCGGGGAGTACATCAGAACAGGCACGGCAATCGTATCAATGTCATTAGCAAGCTTTATAGCAACATCGCGGGGTAATTTTGGCGAATTTTTTAGCGTGACCGCTAAAGCCCGCCTCACCATTTCAGCGCTGTCTTTGGCAATATATTGAAGAAGTTTTTGGGCAAAACGGCGTTCATCTTTTGACAGCGCGTTATCACGCATTTCGCGGCATAGGCGCTGCGTGGCAAGCGCGCGTATTTCATCATCAGGATGACGCACAGCCAAGCGTATGTCCTCGACATCAAAATGTATGAGTGCAGCTTTTTCCATCAGGCCTCCGAAGACCCAATTTATAAGACTCTATGGTAAACGAGACGTTATGATAATCTCAAATCAACTAACTTCTTAGAATTATTCAGCAGTTAGCACAGTTTCAGGTTTTGCGGTAAGGACCCGGCCAAAAACTTCAGTATTCAACCCGGCAGAAAAACGGTCTTTTTGCCAGGCAATTTTACCCCCGATAATCGTGTAATTCACAACATCATCCGAGCGGTTGACCAATTGTTCATGCTCAAATTCTTCGCGGTAAATACGCTGAACATTAGCTTGACCGTCATAAGTTTTTAATTTTTCTGGATCGATGATGGTTATGTCGGCTTTCACGCCTGTTTCCAGTGTTCCGGATTGAACCCCGAAGAGCTCAGAGACGTCACGCGTCAAACGCTTGATCATATAGCTGACATCTTTATCTCCCCCCTGTTGCGCCAATTTTAAAGCCCGTAAATTACAGTCATAAAACGCCATATTCGTCAAATGAGCGCCTGAATCATTAAAACCCGGTAAAAGCACAGGGTCCATCAAAAGCTTTCGAGTTAAGCCCTCATCTCGGTTAGCGGTGATAGTTGACCACACCAGATCAGTATCAAAGGCTTTAAACATCGCAATCATAAAATCAGTTTCATCGCCTACCATTTTAAAGTCTGTCTCGAATAATTTTGCTTCTCTGGCATCCTCTGGATAATTTCCGCGCAAAATCGCGTCAAATACAGCTTGAAAACTTTGACCTTCCCAACTCCGTATAGGGCAGCTTTCAATCAACATATCCGAAAAGGTCCGATTAAATGCATAATCTTCACGCCGGAGTTTTCGTTTTAACCGGGCAAGATTAAAGCCTTGTTTCCCCGTCATCCACATGGTCCTAAATCGGGTTTGATAGTCAGGGTCATCAAGGATGGCCCACCGAGCTTCTCTATCTTCCAAGTCTGTTTCAATTAATTCGCGTAACTCTTTGATTTCTTCCGAGAGAGGATTAAACGGTCCGTCAGACCAAATTTTAAAAGGTGCCGCCAAGGCTTGCATATAGAAACGTCCCTTCAGGAGTTTAGAGTTTAAAACCCGGGACAGTGTTGTCGCCAATTTTACGATTGACCCATTACTTGCAATATCCAGCGCAGCGACAACCGTGGTCTTAAGAGGCTTCTTGTGCAAAAGACCGCTTGTTAACAAAAATGTTCTGATAACTTGCGGCGGGCTATCTTTTGGCGGCGTGGCTTGCCAAACGCGATCATAATCTCTGACAATAGATGTCAAAGCTTTTATCTCTGAAAACGGAGCAAATTGTGTCGGTATTTGTTTATCCCTATTAGGGTCATTTGCGAGAAAATGAAAAGGTAGTGCATCGGTTGAAAACCCCGCATATCCCTCATCCAATCCCTTTTGCAATAAATTTTTCATTTCAGAGAGCTCATCCTGCGTTGGATGGCGGCTGACGCTATCTTTCAACCCCATAACCTCAATGCGCAACATAGAATGTGGAATCATTGGCACGACATTCGGGCCGAGTTTTAACGTATTTAAATGTTTTAAATAACTCTCTGATGAGTCCCAATAAACCTTGTCAGCGACCTTTTTTAAAACATGTTTAGGAATATTTTCGACCCTTGCGAAACATGACACAATAGGATCATCCAAATCCTTACGCTGCGCGCCAAAAGCCAAACCCAATGAACAATTAGACATAACAACCGTTGTTGTTCCATGGCGAACAGATTCAGGTAGGCCAGGCGTAATTTCAACTTCTAAATCATAATGGGTGTGTACATCCACCAAGCCCGGCATTACCCACTGTCCTTGAACTTCTATCACCTGCTCTGCATTCGCACTATTCAGAGTCTCGCCGTGAGCCGCAATCACACCATCTTTAAGAGCAATATCTTTTTGGACCGGAAAGTCTCCGCTACCATCAAAGACCATACCACCTTTAATAAGCATGTCCCATTTCAGGCTCATATCAATTCCTCCAACCATTCATAATGGTGTACATAATGGCGCAAGACGTCAAGCTCATCTTCTGATAGACATGTCATACAGAATTTATTGAGAGCTCGGTTTATGGTGTCCATAACGGATTGGAAGAAGACAGGGAAGTTTCTTAACGTTAACAGTCATCAGATATTTGTCGTCGATACACTTCCTGTTGATGCAGCCAAGACCAAAGAAACAATCTTTCTTATACATGGCTTTCCGACATCCAGTTGGGATTGGACGAAAATATGGGAGAGCCTGTCTAGGGATTACCGCTTGGTTGCCATGGATATGCTTGGCTTTGGGTTTTCCGACAAACCTAGCTCCCACACATATTCAATCCACGAGCAAGCTGACATAATCGAAGATATTGTCAGCCAATTGAGACTTAAAAAATTCCATGTTCTGGCCCATGATTACGGGGATACAGTCGCGCAAGAACTTTTGGCACGGCAAAATAAAAGAACAGGCCAAGGCGAATGGACATCCATTTGTTTTCTTAATGGCGGCTTATTTCCAGAAACCCACCAAGCCCTTCTCATTCAGAAACTACTCCTCAGCCCATTAGGGCCGCTCATCAATAAGCTGACAACAAAGCGAACCTTTGATAAATCTTTCTCTCGTGTCTTTGGAGATGACAGCCCTCCCTCTCAAGAAGAGCTAGACAGTTTTTGGGAGTTGATAAATTATAATAATGGTCGTCACATTTTTCATAACCTGATCAGTTATATGACAGATCGCAAAACACACCGAGAGCGTTGGGTCTTGGCCCTCAAAGAAGCGAAAATGCCTCTTGGCCTGATTAATGGATCCGTAGATCCTGTTTCAGGCGCGCATATGATTGCTCATTATAAAAAGATTATCGGAGAACCCGACTTCCTCGCCGAGTTACCCAATATCGGGCATTACCCGCAAGTCGAAGCCCCAGACAGGGTCGCGCAAAACTATCTGAAATTCATAGGTAACGTCAAAGCTAGCTAGGGCTATGATCAAGCGAGGGTAAGTCGATACTAAATGGCCGCTTTTATTGCAGCTAGCGCGTCATCCGCTCCGTCAACATTATTGCCGCCTGCTTGAGCCATGCCGGGCTTACCTCCGCCCCGGCCACCAACTTTCTCAGCCCCAGCATTAACCAGCGTCGCCGCATTATATGTTCCCGTTAGATCATCTGTCACGGCCACAGCAACGGCCACTTTCTCGCCGTCTTTGGCAACAAATCCAACTATTCCAGAGCCGATAGATGAGAGTTGATCATTGAGCATTGCGCGTAAATCTTTGCCCGAGACACCGTCAAGAACGCCGCCAATGAATTTAATGCCGTTTATCTCTTCTGATTTAGCCGCTCCACCTGAGCCCCCTAATGCAAGGGCTTTCTTGGTTTGAGATAATTCCTTTTCGAGTTTCTTACGTTCAGCCATTAATGCTTCTATCCGCGCGAGAACATCTTCCGGTTTGGCTTTAAGCTTATCGGCAGCCGCGCGCGTATAGCCCGCTTGGGTTTCCAAAAACACCCGCGCCGCTTCGCCTGTGACGGCTTCGATACGGCGAATGCCCGCCGCAACAGCGCCTTCAGAAACAATTTTAAACAAAGCAATATCGCCTGTGCGCTTAACATGAGTACCCCCACAAAGCTCGACCGAATAGGCTTTGGGATCATCATCAAGAGGCTCGCCCAAGGATAAGACTCGCACTTCGTCTCCGTATTTTTCTCCGAACAAGGCCATCGCGCCGGCCTTCATGGCGGCTTCGGGATTCATAAGCTGGGTTGTCGCCTCTGCATTTTGGAGAATGACCTGATTAACTTGGTCTTCGACTTTGGAGAGCTCATCACGTGTAATGGCCGCGCCGTGTGAGATATCAAAGCGGATACGTTCGCCATCCACCATTTGCCCTTTTTGAGTGACGTGTTCGCCCAAAACTCGCCGAAGCGCTTCATGCATAATATGGGTAGCCGAATGATTAGCCATAGTGCGTTTGCGGTTATCGGGCTTAACAGATAATTTGACTTTATCGCCTGTTGATATCTCGCCTTTCAACGTACCAATATGCACATGAAGGTCACCCGCCTTTTTGAGAACATCTGTAATGCTGACCTCTCCTTTTGGAAATATTGCGACGCCCTTATCTCCGGCTTGTCCGCCGCTTTCTGCGTAAAACGGCGTTTGCTTGGTGACAAACATAACATCTGTATCGTGGGTTTGTTCCACAAGCTCTCCATTGGCAAAAACACTATGAGCAACGGCCTCAATTTCCAATTTATCATACCCTGTAAATTCAGTTGCGCCATGGTCTTCGCGCGCCGCTAGCCAAACATCATCCGTTCCATCAGAGGCAAATTTTGAACTCGCTTGTGACGTTTTTTTCTGTTTGGCCATGGCCGCATCAAAACCGTCTATATCAACTTCAATGCCCTTAGATTTAAGCGCGTCCTGTGTCAGGTCGAGCGGGAAACCATAAGTGTCATAGAGCTTAAAGGCGGTCGCCCCGTCCAGCGTATCTCCCTCTTTGAGGGAAGCTGTGGCTTCGTCGAGTAGCGCCGTACCACGGCCTAATGTGCGCCGGAAGCGTTCCTCCTCTTGTTCAAAGGTCGCTTCAATCGAAGCTTTAGCTCGGCCAAGTTCAGGATAGGCGTCACCCATTTCGGATATAAGGCTTGGCACTAATCGGTGCATTAAGGGGTCTTTTGCTCCGAGGATATGGGCGTGACGCATCGCCCGGCGCATGATGCGGCGTAGGACATAACCGCGCCCTTCATTTGACGGGGATACGCCATCTGCCATTAAAAAAGAGCAAGAACGCAGATGGTCTGCAATAACGCGGTGTGAGAACATCGCCTCCCCTTTGGCCTTAACCTCTGTTAGTTCTACGGATGCCCCGATTAAATTTTGAAATAAATCAATATCGTAGTTATCATGTTTGCCTTGTAAAATAGCCGCTGTCCGTTCCAGTCCCATTCCCGTATCAATTGAGGGCTTGGGCAAAGCTTCTTGCCGCCCATCAGCATATTTCTCGAATTGCATGAAAACGAGATTCCAAATTTCGATAAAACGGTCGCCATCTTCATCTGGAGAGCCGGGCGGTCCGCCCGGTATATCTGCGCCGTGATCATAGAATATTTCAGAACATGGCCCGCAAGGACCTGTATCACCCATAGCCCAAAAATTATCAGAGGTAGGAATACGGATTATCTTATCATCCGGTAAGCCGGCGATCTTCTTCCAAAGTTCATAGGCTTCGTCATCTGTGTGATATATTGTGACCAGTAGCTTATCTTTATCTAGCGCAAAATCTTTTGTTACGAGTTTCCAAGCATGCTCAATCGCATCTGATTTAAAATAATCCCCAAAACTAAAATTTCCCAACATTTCAAAAAATGTATGATGACGGGCTGTATAGCCAACATTATCCAGATCATTATGCTTTCCCCCTGCGCGTACGCATTTTTGTGAGGTTACGGCGCGTGGATAAGGCGGCGTTGTTCCACCTGTAAAATAATCCTTAAACTGAACCATACCCGCATTCGTAAATAATAGCGTAGGGTCATTATCAGGGACAAGCGGACTGGAGGCGGTCACAGTATGACCTTCGCTGTCAAAGAAGCTTAAAAATTGCGCTCGAATATCTCTCAGGCTCGTCATGGGTCTCGTTTCATGGGGCTTGTTTCGTAAATTACTCAGACCTCCATATAGAAAGAGCGCTCGGCAGTGCCAAGCGCTCTTTTAAGATAGTCAGGAAAAAATCAAGGGGAAGGAGACGTTCTCCTGACCCGTGCTGTATACATTAACCCAATATATAAGGCACGAAAGGCAGCGTGAAGGGAATGGCTACCTTTTAAACTATGTTGAGGAGCTTGTTTAAGCGCCGAGCGCCGTCACATTATCGTCAATATCATCACCTTCGGTTTGTTCTTCTTTGGGCATTAGTAGCTCATCTTCGATCAAACCTTCATTGACACGGATTTGCTGCTCAAGCCGTTCAGCCATATCAGGATTTTCAAGTAGGAACTTTCTGACATTTTCACGCCCTTGTCCGATACGTTCATCTCCATAAGAGAACCAAGAACCTGATTTCTCAACAACGCCCGCTTTAACACCCAGATCGATCAACTCGCCTGTTTTGGAAATACCTTGGCCATACATGATATCAAATTCAACTTGGCGAAATGGCGGTGCGACTTTATTTTTGACGACTTTGACCCGCGTTTGATTACCAATAACCTCATCGCGATATTTAATCGCACCAATGCGGCGAATGTCCAAGCGTACAGAACTGTAAAATTTAAGCGCATTCCCGCCTGTCGTTGTTTCGGGAGAGCCATACATGACTCCAATTTTCATCCGGATTTGGTTGATAAAGATAACCATACAGCCCGATTTTGAAATCGAGCCCGTGAGTTTACGTAAAGCTTGACTCATGAGACGAGCTTGCAGACCCGGTAGACTATCGCCCATATCGCCTTCAAGTTCAGCGCGCGGCGTTAAAGCCGCCACAGAGTCGACAACCAAAATATCAACTGCGCCCGAACGCACAAGCGTATCAGCAATTTCAAGACCTTGTTCACCTGTATCAGGCTGAGCTATTAAAAGCTCATTGACGTCCACGCCCAATTTACCCGCATACACAGGGTCTAATGCGTGCTCAGCGTCAATAAAGGCTGCGACGCCGCCCTGCTTTTGCATTTCGGCAACAACATGTAATGACAAGGTCGTCTTACCAGAAGACTCCGGCCCATATATTTCAATAACGCGGCCCTTGGGCAAACCGCCTATGCCCAATGCAATATCAAGACCTAACGAACCAGTTGAGACAGATTCCACATCCATTGTACTTTTTTGCCCCAGCTTCATCACAGAACCTTTACCAAAAGCCCGATCAATTTGTGAGAGCGCAGCTTCAAGGGCTGCAGATTTATTTTTATCGTCGACTTTACCCACGACAGTTAAAGGGGGTGATGATTTTCTGGCCATGCCTGAACTCCAGTATAAATGACCGGAGCCCTTCGGTCATTGTCTTGAAATTACGGCTGAAATTGGACTGCCGTGACATCTTTGTTCCACAAATGTTCTGATCGCGCAAGTGAAAAGAACAAAATTGGAACATTTTTTTACATTGCTCCATTTAATTATCACTCTCACCGATTTCAGCTTTCACTTTTTCTGCTAATTGCGCCAAAGTAAACGGTTTGGGCAAGAAAGTGACATCAGGTTCCTCGGAGAGCAAGTCTGAAAATTCTTCTTCTGCATAACCTGAGATAAAAACAATTCGTGCATCGCCCAACATTTTACGCCCTTTTCTGAGCAATGTGGGGCCATCCATACCTGGCATAACAACGTCAGATATCATCATGTCAAATGTATGTACTTCTTCTTCTAAAATTTCAAAAGCCTCTTCACCATCTTCAGCTTCAATTACTTTATATCCGCGTTTGCGTAGGGTTTTAGCAGCAATAATACGCACAGAGGCTTCATCTTCGACGAACAGTATCGTCCCTTGCCCCGCCAAATTCACTGGCTTTCTAACGTCTACAGGCGCTTTAACGTCCAGCTCAGATACGACCTCGGATGGATCCGCGGCAGGGAGATACATCCGAAACGTTGTGCCAGCTCCTAATTTGCTATTCACGGTCAGATGTCCACCGGATTGCTGAACAATGCCATAGACTGTTGCCAAGCCTAGGCCAGTCCCTTTACCCAATTCTTTAGTTGTAAAAAACGGTTCAAAAATCTTGGCTTTGACAGCATCCGTCATACCCGTCCCAGTATCGGTGACATCCATGACAATGAAACTATCGGCCTTAATATCTTTCAAAGCGATTATAACACCTTGATCCGTTATATCGTCTCGAGCCATTTCAGAACTGCGAATAGTGATTGTACCTCCACCCTGTTTTTCCATCGCGTCGCGGGCATTAACGCATAAATTCATCAAAACCGTATCAATCTGGCTTTTATCGGCCCGGATGGGAGATAAGCCCCGACCATGAATAACGTCTAATTTCGTCCGTTCCCCCAAGGTCTGTTTTAAGGTGACAGCCATATCAGATAATGTCTCAGTCACATTTAAAATTTCCATACGGCGGGTTTGCTTACGCGAAAAGGCGAGCAACTTTTTAACCAGCGCGGCGGCGCGAATACCCGTTGTATTGATATTTTGAAGTTCAGGGTAGGACGGGTCGCCAACAGGATGGCGCTGTAAAAGCTCATCCGTATTCAGGCGGATAGCGGTCAATAGGTTATTAAAATCATGCGCAACACCTGCTGCTAATTGGCCAATAGCCTGCATCTTTTGCGATTGTATGAGCTGATCTTCAAGCGATTTGCGTTCAGAAACATCAACCATATAGGCCCAGCATAAATTCGTATCCGCTGAATCAACCACAATATAAACCGAAACCGGCAATCCATTTTTGCCCGAAAGCCTTGCATCATAGGGTTTGCCAGCGTCACAGTCTCCAGCCGTTAAATTTAAAAACCGATGTTCATTATCTTTAGCCGCGAAGACTTTCTTAAAAGGCAGGTTCTGCCACGCTATCCCGCCGCTCATGCCTTCAAAAGCAGGATTGGCACTTTGTATAACAGCTGTTCCAAGCTCTGTGCCTCTTAAATGTAAAACCGCCACCGGGGCGGATACGACACCGGCAGATTCTGTTGTTGATGATGCACCCGTTACATTGATAGCGGGTGTCTTGGAATTTCCCAGACTGGAATGACCATAAAGGGCCACGCTGGCTATATCTTCACCGCTATCCAATTTACGCCAAGTTCCAACCATAATACTGGGCGTCACCACACCCTTACGGGTAATTAGCCGTGTATCAGAGCGGACAATACGGCCTGGTGTTCTGGGACTATCTAAAAGCGTATCTGCATCTTCTATAAATTCACGGATGTTGTCAGGGCGGATAGTATCTCCACCGCCCATCCAACGGTCAAAAATAGTATTGGTCGTAATAACGGCTCCATCCCCTGAGATTGAAAACAAACCAACCGGCGCCTCAACAAGTGTACGTTCATTACCAAAATGACTTTGAGTGACATCCTTGATTTGCCATAATTGTGCCTCGGGTAGAGAGGTCACCTGTATATGATAGCGATGAAGTTCACTGTTCCTCTCAAGCATATCGATAAACTCTTCTGCATAGGCTGTATTAGGCGCCATATGATGCAGGCGAAAAATCGCTGAGGCTGTTGCTTTACCTGCCCCGCTAAACAATCGGTCAACCGAGGGCGGAGCCTGACTAATACCTATGGCTCCTATAGTCTTGGCTAAATTCAAATATGCTTCATTGGCATAGACGGGTTTCCCATCCTGAACAATAAGGCTGGCATTTGGGTTCCTAAAAAAAGCGTCTGAATAAGGATTTTCGCGCCCGGCATAACGGCGATCGATCAGCTCAGATCCCCTGCGTTTATCAGACAAGAAAGACAAGACCCCAAGGCCGCCAACCAGTGCCATACCGCCTAGAAGAAGTATAGCCGGCCATCCTAAGTTTGAGGCATTAAACGCGGCAAAGCCCGCACAAATCAAGACTACAATGAAAAGCAATCCAACAATGATCCATAGGCCCCAAGACCGCGTAGAAGACGCATTGCTTTCATTACTGTTTCGAATCATCGACTCCATCTACCAATAATAGGAGACCCTGCGGCAGTTTATAGCAAAATCTGCCTCATATGACCTAATTCATGGCGAATATGGCCTTGGTCTTTCATCTAGTGCTGATAAAATAAAAAAGAAAACTAAAGAAAAGGCTTGGGGATGAAGGGGATATGATCAAGACTGCTATTTTTATGACCTCCGTTTTAATAACGGGAGTTTCATTGAGTGGTTGTCAGCCATCTCATAAGGGCGCAACCCACAAATCAGACCTCATCAAATCCCATAGTTTGGATTTGAATAATTGGTTTGAAACACGTTACCAAGATCAGTTAGCACGCTCCCCCATGGATCAAACCTATCTTGGGGAAAAAACCAATCGAGATAAACTTGATGATGTTTCGCAACTGTCATTAGATGAAAGCGCTGCACTACAATCTGCGTGGCTTGCAGATATGCGGCGTGATTTTGATATAGATCGTCTCGACCCTCAAACGGCACTCTCATACAGACTCTATGAGTTTGCAGCTGAAGATGCTTTGAGAAATCATAAATTCGAAAAGAATGAATATGTCTTTCAACATATGAACGGCCCGCATACTAACGTGCCTGCTTTCATGATTAATTACCAAAGCGTTGACTCAGTTGAAGATGCGCAAAATTACATTAGCCGCCTTGGGGCTATAAAAACCTTCCTTGAGCAAAATTCTGAAAGAGCCGAAACTCAAGCCCAAAGAGGCGTCTTACTTCCTAAATTTGTCTATGCAAAAATTTCTAGCTCCGCACGTAATGTCATTACAGGCGAGCCTTTCTCTAAAGGCAAGGATAGCCCGCTCTACGCGGATATAAAGTCCAAATTTGGCAAGCTTAACATAGACAAAGGTCAAAAAGACGATTTAATCGAGCAAGCGAAGTCTATGCTTTTGACTTCAGTCCAACCCGCTTATCTTGATTTACTCAACATGTTTACCCGTCACGAAGCACTAGCCAATGAAGATGATGGTGCATGGAAACTCCCGGACGGCAATGCTTATTACGCTGCGCGTCTACGCCATTATACAACAACTGATTTAAGCGCAGATGACATTCACGACATCGGATTAAAAGAAGTGGCGCGTATTCAAGATGAAATGCGAAAAATCATGGAAACTGTCAATTTTGACGGGACATTAAAAGAGTTTTTTGATTTTCTACGAACCGATCCGCAGTTCACCTTTCCTAATAATGATGAAGGCCGGCAGCTCTATATAGAAGAAGCCACTAAGGTTATTGATAATATGAAAGGCCAAATGGATGATCTTTTCATTACAAAACCCAAAGCCGACCTTGTGGTTAAACGCGTTGAACCGTTTCGAGAAGCTACCGCTTTTGGTGCCTTTTATGACCAACCCGCAATTGATGGTTCTCGCCCCGGCACCTATTATGTAAATCTGAAAGATGTAAAAGATCAGCCTATTTATTTGATGCAGGCTCTGGCCTATCACGAAGGCATACCCGGACATCATATGCAGATTTCAATCGGGATGGAGCTGGACGGCCTTCCTAAATTTAGAACTCTAGGCGGACATACAAGTTATATCGAAGGATGGGCGCTATACTCAGAAAACATCCCTAAGGAATTGGGACTTTACACTGACCCGTATAAAGATTTCGGCCGTCTCTCGATGGAAATATTCCGTGCAGCGAGGCTCGTCGTTGATACGGGTATTCATGCCAAGAAGTGGACCCGTGAACAGGCCGTTCAATATTTTCTCGATAATATTCCGAATCCGGAAGGTGATGTCAGAGCAGAAATTGACCGCTATATTGTTTGGCCCGGCCAAGCCACGGCTTATAAAATCGGTATGATAAAAATTCAGCAACTACGCAAAGAAGCTGAAACACATCTGGGTAAAGAATTTGATCTTCGCGAATTTCATGATGTTATTTTGGCGAATGGCTCTGTTCCGCTAAAGGTGCTAGAAGAACTCGTCAATGAGTGGGTTAATACAAAAGAAAAAGGATAATCATGCGTAAATTACTTTTGACAGGGCTTTCAGCCCTCGCTCTTATGGCCTGCCAAGGGCAAAACAACACAGCTCAGACATCGGAGTCTAATACGACTCCAATATCTAACCAAGTATCTCCTTCAGAAACAGTTCAATCCGTTAATGACAATCAAAACATTGATCAAAATGCCAAGCTTGATGAATGGTTCGAAGTTAAGTTCATGGAAGGCATTCGCAACTATCCTCAATTTCTTGCTCAGCTCGGTATAAAAGAACGCATGGATGAATGGAACGACCTCTCACAGTCCTTCGAATTAAAACAGCTGGAACGTACCCGGAAAGAAATGGAAGAATTAAAGGCAAATTTTGACCTCACTAAGCTCGATGACTCTCATGCTTTATCTTATCGTCTTTTCCTTGAAAACGGCCAAAAAGATCTGGATGACGCGAAATGGTGGCATCATAGATACCCCTTTAACCAGATGTTTGGAACTCATGCTTCAATCCCGACATTCCTGATCAATAATCATCCCATATCAAATATCGAAGATGCAGAAAACTATATCAAACGTCTCAATGGAATTGAGGGCTATTTAGGCGAGATGGTCAAGAATTCAAAAGCTAGCGCTGAAAAAGGTATTATGCCGCCCAAATTTGTTTACGCTCATGTTCTAAAAACAGCTGAAAATATTCAGAGTGGCGCCCCATTTGAGGATAGCGATGAGCTCAATCTTATTCTCGCAGATTTTCAAAAAAAGGTTGGAAAACTTGAGCTTGATAAAGACAAAAAAGAAGAGCTTTTCACTTCGGCCATTGAAGCTATGCAGAATTCCATGAAACCCGCCTATGACGGGCTCATAACTGAAATGAAACGTCAGCAATCTATTGCAGGCGAAGATGACGGAGCTTGGAAATTGCCCGATGGCGAAGCGTTTTACGCCAACCGCCTGAAAGCCATGACGACAACCAATCTTTCCGCAACCGAGATTCACAATTTAGGTCTGTCCGAGGTTGATCGCATTCACGGGGAAATGCGTGCAATCATGAAAAATGTAAAATATGACGGCACTCTGCAAGAATTTTTCAAATACCTCCAAGATGAGCCCCGCTTTACTTACGAAGACAGTGAGGCAGGCCGAGACGCTTATCTGAAAGAGGCCACAAGGCTAATAGATGTTATGAAAACCGAGCTTGATGGTGTCTTTATGCGAAAACCCAAGGCTGATCTCGAAGTTCGCCGCGTTGAGGCCTTCCGTGAAAAAGCCGCGGGTAAAGCTTTTTACAATCGCCCAGCCGCAGATGGATCTCGGCCCGGCTATTACTATGCTAATCTGTATAAAATTTCGGATATGCCTAAATATCAAATGGAAGCCCTTGCCTATCATGAAGGCATCCCTGGGCATCATATGCAAATCGCGATGGCACAAGAACTGGAAGGCATACCAAAATTTCGTAAATTTGGCGGCTACACAGCTTACACTGAAGGATGGGGTCTCTATTCGGAATTTCTTCCCAAAGAGATGGGGTTCTATGAAGATCCTTATTCTGACTTTGGACGCTTAGCGATGGAGTTATGGCGCGCCGCACGCCTCGTTGTGGATACAGGCTTACATGATAAAAAATGGACCCGCCAGCAAGCCATTGATTATCTGACAGATAATACGCCTAATCCCGAAAATGACTGCATTAAAGCTATCGAACGCTATATTGTCATGCCCGGACAGGCTACGGCTTATAAAATTGGTATGCTGAAAATTTTAGACCTTCGCTCAGAGGCTAAAACTACACTAGGCGATAAATTTGATATTCGCGAATATCACGCTGTTGTTTTGGATGCTGGCCCCGTCCCCCTCAATGTTCTCGAAGAACGGGTTGAGGCTTGGGTCAAAAGCAAGAGTGAGTAAAAACTACCCTGCCCGGACGCGTTCCCCGCGTTCGTGCATTTCTTGGGCTTCGAGGGATAATTTTGCCGTAGGGCGAACTTCGAGGCGGTCAAGACGGATCGGATCACCTGTTTCCTGACAATAGCCATATGTGCCCGCTTCAATCCGAGCGAGCGCCTTTTCAATCTGGTTCACCAACTTGCGAAGGCGGTCTTTGGTGCGAAGCTCAAGTTGGCGATCTGCATTGGCCGAGGCGGTATCTGCCGGATCAGGGTATGTGACATTTTCTTCTTGTAAAAACGCGACCGTTTCTTTGGTTTGTTCAATTATTTCCCCCCGCCAAACTAAAAGCTTTTGACGGAAATATTCCTTCTGTTTGGCATTCATGAATTTTTCTTCATTTGAAGGTTTATAACCTTTTGGAAGTTTAGTCGCTTTTTTCACTTTTTTTTCGGCTGCCATAACGCACTCCCATCCGACAGAAAATAAATTTCACCGCGACTCGTTTTATGTTCACGCTTGGCCGCGCTATATCGCGGGAGCGATATAGGTTCAATATCGGAAAACACAATATTTCGTGAAGACTTTTTGCGCTTGAAACACAGCGTCTGAGCTTTAAAAGAGCGTCAAAGTAAGGAATGATAAATGAAATTTGAAGGCACAAAAAATTACGTTGCGACTCAAGATCTGAAAATGGCCGTCAATGCCGCCATCACATTGGAACGTCCGCTTTTGATAAAAGGTGAACCGGGCACGGGTAAAACCGTCCTCGCACATGAAATAGCCAAAGGCCTAAAAACACCCCTTTTGGAATGGAATATAAAATCCACGACCAAAGCACAACAAGGGCTATATGAATATGACGCGGTTGCCCGTTTGAGAGATTCTCAACTCGGCGAAGACCGCGTCCATGATATTTCAAATTATATCAAAAAAGGAAAATTATGGGAAGCCTTTGAATCTAAAAGTCGCCCCATCTTACTAATTGATGAGATCGACAAAGCCGATATCGAATTTCCCAATGACCTTCTCCATGAACTCGATAAAATGAGCTTTCACGTTTACGAAACGGGCGAAACAGTCACCGCGAAAAACCGCCCGATCATCATCATAACCTCAAATAATGAGAAGGACTTACCGGACGCCTTTTTACGACGCTGTTTCTTCCACTATATTCAATTTCCTGACGCCGAAACTATGGCCCAGATTGTCGAAGTTCACTTTCCCGATATCAAGCCACGGCTTTTATCCGCGGCCATGAAGCGGTTTTTCGATGTTCGCGCTATGCCGGGCCTGAAAAAGAAACCCAGCACAAGTGAGCTTTTGGACTGGCTGAAACTTTTACTTGTTGAAGATATTGACCCCGAAACGCTGAAAGAGGCTGATCCGAAAAAGCTAATCCCGCCGCTTCATGGCGCCCTGCTCAAAAATGAACAAGATGTACATTTATTTGAACGGCTAGCTTTTTTAAATCGCCGCGAGGGTTAAGTTCTGTTTAACCCCGCCCGCGATAAGGCGGAACGCCTTGGTCGGGTATCCACAGGCCTTTGGGCGGGGTTCCATATTGGTAAAACACATCAATCGGAATGCCCCCGCGCGGATACCAATAACCACCAATGCGCAGCCAAACCGGCTTTATCTCTTTAACCAGTCGCTGAGCAATCCCTGTTGTACAGGCTTCATGAAAATCGCCATGATTGCGATAGCTTCCTAAAAACAACTTAAAGGCCTTGCTCTCGACAATCCATTTATCAGGACAATAATCAACAACAAGATGCGCAAAATCCGGTTGCCCCGTTACAGGGCATATCGACGTAAATTCAGGCGCAACGAGGCGGATCATATAGGGTTCATTACAAGGGTTGTTAACGCGCTCTAATATGGCGGCTTCGGGCGAAGCTGGCAAAGCCTGCTGTTCTCCGAGTTGATCAAGTTTGGCATAACGGTTTTCAGTCATGTCTTGCGGGTAGCCGCAAAACCCTCGAACTGCAAGTATTACACGGAGACTGTTTTTTCAGCTATTTTGGATAGTTTTAAATTTCTTAAAAACTTGCCGCCCGGTATTTCTACAAATTTCCATGTCAGGTGCGAGAAACCGATCACACAAAGAAGATAAGGCATAAGGTACATATCTCCCCACAGACCGTTCGCATAATCTCCGGCCACCAGATAGTCTGGGAAGAGGCGTGTGCCGATCATTGCAAAGCCAATTGCCACAATTACATGCACCATATAGACGGAATAAGAAATTTTCGCGAGATAACGAAAAATTGGTAAGCTCATAAAACGTGAAATCCAACCACCATCGGAGGCGAAAACAACCATAAAGGCAAACATAACAGGCGCTACAAAAAATTGTAATTTATCCTTAAAATAAAGAACAAAGAGCACGCTGATAAGCAAGGTTGTTAATTCTATAGCTGTCGCAAGGGTTACATTTGGTAGCTTATCCTTTATCCGCTTAGCCTTAATCTTTCCATGGGCCCAAGACGCTAATACGCCCGTAAAAAAGCCACCCAAACACCTAAAAAATCCTAGATCATAGGTAATATCCATATTGGGTTTAACACGGGAAAGCCCTAAATATATCCCTGCAATCACACAGGCCATAAGGCCAAAATGCCAATTTTTTCGAGGTGGCATCCAAACCATCATGGCCATAAATATGAAATAGGCGAAAAATTCGACACTAATCGTCCAACTCGGAAAGTTATACGTTAAACTATCATGAAGCCCCATCGAGTGGGTCAGAGTAAGATTGCTTATTAAACTCCCCCAACCATCAACAGCACCTGGCGCAAAGGGTAATATTTCACCGGCTTCATGTTCAGCTAATCCAATTTTATGAGCTAAGAGTCGTAGAAGAGCGAACCCAAGAAAAACCATAAGCATAAAGATATGAATGGGATAAAGCCGCGCAAAACGCCGTTGCATGAAATTTTTACAACTCGCCTTATCCGTCAATTTATCCCGATAAAGGGTGAACATTAGAAACCCTGAAAAGGCAAAGAACAAATCTATGATAACAAAGCCTTCATTGATAAAAGAGCGGTAATTGAGATAAGAAAACCATGTTGTATGATGGATAGCTACCAAAAGCGCTAACAGTCCACGAAATCCATCCAATGCTGCGTAATAATGAGGTTTTCCGTAAGGAGATACGAATTTAATATGATTTAAATCAGCTGGCATGATCTCTCAAATTATAATACTAGTCATGACTTACACGACTGTCGCAAAAATTGAGTTAACACCATGCAAAAAGCTTGCTAGCCTTTGCCAACTGAATATCACGAAGCTGTGAGGGGAAACCACAATGAAGTCACGCGCCGCTGTCGCTTTTGAAGCCGGAAACGATTTAGAGATCGTTGAAGTCGAGGTCGAAGGGCCCAAAGCTGGTGAAGTTTTGGTCGAAATCAAAGCCACGGGCATATGCCACACCGACGCTTTTACGCTCTCCGGCGATGATCCAGAAGGTGCTTTTCCTGCTATTTTAGGCCATGAAGGCGCTGGTATTGTCCGCGAGATTGGTGCAGGCGTAACCTCTCTGGCCATCGGCGACCATGTTATCCCTCTTTATACTGCCGAGTGCCGCGAGTGTGATTTTTGCCTACATCCAAAAACAAATCTGTGTCAGTCTGTGCGTAGTACACAAGGCCAAGGCCTTATGCCTGATGGAACATCACGATTTAGCTATAAGGGCAAAAAAATTCTGCATTATATGGGATGTTCGACCTTTTCCAATTACACCGTTTTGCCAGAAGTCTCACTAGCGAAAATCCGCAAGGACGCGCCGTTTGATATGGCCTGTTATATTGGATGCGGCGTGACAACCGGTGTTGGTGCTGTGATCTATTCCGCCAAAGCAGAACCCAATTGCCGCGCCGTGGTCTTCGGTCTTGGCGGGATTGGGCTAAACGTTATTCAAGGCCTGAAAATGATTGGGGCAAAGCAAATTGTCGGTGTTGATATCAACCCCAAACGCGAAGCTATTGCCCGTACGTTCGGCATGACGGATTTCGTTAACCCAACAGAAATCAAGGGCGACTTGACAGGACATATCGTTGATATCACAGGCGGGGGTGCAGATTACACCTTTGAATGTATTGGCAATGTCGATGTCATGCGCATCGCGCTGGAAAGTTGTCATAAAGGCTGGGGCGAGAGCTATATCATTGGTGTGGCGGGCGCAGGTAAAGAAATCTCAACCCGCCCGTTTCAACTCGTGACAGGACGGAGTTGGAAAGGCGTCGCCTTTGGCGGGGCGAGAGGCCGGACAGATGTCCCCTCAATCGTCGATATGTATATGGATGGCCGCATCCAAATCGACCCCCTCATCACCCACAAAATGCCACTCGATAAAATCAACGACGCGCTGCATTTAATGCATGAAGGAAAAAGTATTCGGAGTGTTGTGGAGTTTTAATAAGGCTTAATGCAAACAATCCTTGCCATAGCAATTGGGCTTACGCTCTTTACCTCCGTCATACTCCTTATCCGCTTTCGCAATATGCGTTTACAGGGCAGCGATTCCGTTCCGCTCCTAACTTTTATGGCTATACTTTTTACCTCGGGGCTTGACGTAGGCCTCATCATGTTTCCGTTAACGGAGTTTCCAACTTATGCCTCCGAGGCGCCATATCAATTCACTAATCCACTCGCGATTGAGTTTGGATTTTGGGGTTTTTTGGTGTGGGGGTTTTACTTCCTGACCACCTTTTACTTCTGTATTGTTGAACCCAAGCTCAAGCTATTTCAAATTCCGTGGATGAAACTACTCAACACACTCGTGATTATCGTGACCTGCGCTTTTACGGGGTTCCTCTTTCTCTCTTATCTGCCCGATTACATTAATGGTATCAGCCCAATTTTGCGCTATGGCCTCGTCGCATTTGTCGTCCTGATAGCTGTGTTGTCGAGTACAGATATCCGTTATGTCAAATGGCTTAGTCTGGGCTCGACCGGTTTATTCTTCGCCCTCATCGCAAGCCTCTGGACCAAGAGCGGTATGGGTGTTTCTGGCATAGCCAATACAGGGGCACAGATTGGCGGTTATTTTGGCAACATCCATAAGTTCATTACGCCTATAACAGATTATCATGCCTTTTATCTTTTCTGGTGGTTTGCTTGGAGCATCATGATTGGACAATTTGTAGCCCGGTTTGTTGGAGGACTTAAGGCATGGCAGCTTTGTCTCGCGCTGTTAACCCTACCTTCTATTCCTATCGCGATATGGTTTACAGTCCTTTATTATTATCACAGTAATGGCATTACGCTTACGCCGTTTATTAATGGTGCCATGGTCACAGTTGGTGTCATTTTTGTAATTAATTCGCTCGATTCTCTCATCCGTCTTTATTCGGAAAATTTCGATCTCACGGTCGGACGTTTAGGCAGAGCAAAATACATTGTTCTACATAGTGGGTTATTATACGGACTTATACTGCTCTACCAATTCACACCGTTTAAAATTGAATGGGTTGGTCTGGTTGTTATTGGAATTTATGCCGCTATTTACGCACTGATATTTCTACGTCGTGAACAGTTTAAGGTCGCAAATTGAACACCTATGATTATATCATTGTCGGGGCTGGCTCTGCTGGATGTGTACTCGCCAACCGTCTTACCGAAAGCGGAAAGCATAATGTTCTCCTATTAGAAGCCGGCGGGAGTGATCGTCATATCTTAGTTCAAATGCCTACAGCCTTGTCTTATCCTATGGCGATGAAACGGTTTAATTGGGGGTATAAATCTGTTCCTGAACCCTTTGCTAAAAACCGCCAAATCACCTGTCCACGGGGAAAAGTCCTTGGCGGTTCATCCTCGATTAATGGCATGGTCTATGTACGCGGTCACGCCGAAGATTTTAATGAATGGGAGGCTGCTGGAGCTAAAGGGTGGAGTTATGCCGACTGTCTACCTTATTTTCAACGGACTGAAACATGGCAGGGCGGCGGGGATGATTACCGCGGGGACAACGGGCCTTTAGGTGTTGGCGGCGGCAATAATATGACCACTAACCCGCTCTATCAGGCCTTCATTGAGGCCGGTCATGAAGCAGGATATCCCAAAACCGACGATTATAATGGCTTTCAACAAGAAGGCTTTGGCCCCATGCATATGACCGTCAGCGGCGGCGTACGCGCATCAACGGCCCGCGTCTATTTACGGCCCGCTATGACGCGCAAAAATTTGACCGTCATGACAAATGTTTTGGTTGATAAAATTATCCTCGAGGCTAAACGAGCTGTCGGCGTTCAGTTTGAACATAAAGGCAAAAACCAAACACTGCGCGCACATAAAGAAATTATCTTATCTGCTGGGTCTATTGGTTCACCCTCAATCCTACAGCGTTCAGGCATTGGGGATGGCCAAGCCTTGAGATCCCTAGGCATTGCTCCCACTCATAACCTGCCAAGTGTAGGCCAGAACCTTATGGACCATCTTGAAATTTATTTTCAATTTCACTGTAAAGAGCCTGTTAGCCTGAACTCAAGGCTTGGACCTTTAAGCAAACTGCTTATTGGGTCTCGTTGGATGATTTTCAAAACAGGTCTTGGCGCGACAAACCATTTTGAAAGTTGCGCCTTTATTCGCTCGGCTGCAGGTATAAAGTCACCTGACATCCAATATCATTTCCTACCCGCCGCTATGCGCTATGACGGTACGCCTTCGGTTAAAGGACATGGGTTCCAAGTCCATGTCGGACCGAACAAACCGAAAAGCCGCGGGGCTGTTACAATCACATCTACCGATCCCAAGGCCCACCCCAAGATTTCATTTAATTACTTAGAGCATCCAGATGATGTGAAAAATTGGCGACAATGCATTCGCCTAACCCGCGAAATCATGGCCCAGCCCGCCATGGATCGCTATCGCGGTGATGAAATTCAGCCCGGTATCAATATTTTGTCTGACGAACAAATTGATGAGTGGGTCATGAATAATATTGAAAGTGCCTATCATCCCAGCGGAAGCTGTAAAATGGGCACAACAGATGACCCTCTGGCAGTAGTCGATAAGAATTGTCGCGTCATAGGGCTGACAGGCTTACGTGTTGTGGATTCGTCGATTTTCCCAACAATTCCCAACGGGAATCTCAATGCGCCAACGATTATGACGGCTGAAAAGGCAGCCGATATTATCTTGGGCAAACCTGCCCTTTCACCCTCCCAAGCAAAAACATGGATTGACCCTGCGTGGAAAACACGACAACGACAGGGAGATCCGGTCAGACCCTATAAGAGCTTACTATGAAACCTATCTCAGAAAACAAAATTCACGGCGGAGTCCAAGCTATTTATGAGCACCGCTCCGATGCCTGCGATTGTGATATGAAAGTGGCGGTCTTTATGCCGCCGCAAGCCCTTAATGAGGACAAAGCTACGGCGTGTCCGGTGCTGATATGGCTCTCCGGCCTGACTTGTACGGAACAAAATTTTATTACCAAAGCCGGAGCGCAACGTATAGCTGCAGAGTTAGGCCTCATAATCGTTGCCCCTGATACATCACCGCGCGGAGATCACGTCCCAGATACAGAGGACCGATATGATTTTGGCAAGGGCGCGGGGTTTTATCTCGACGCGACGGTTATGCCCTGGATGGAAAACTACGCGATGGAGACCTATATCCGCGATGAACTGCCGTTCTGGATTAAAGCCAGCCTACCGATGGCTGATACACGTCGCATGGGGGTTTTCGGGCATTCCATGGGAGGGCACGGTGCGCTGACACTGCATTTGAAAAACCCGACATTATTTAAAAGCTGCTCGGCCTTTTCGCCAATCGTAGCCCCCTCCCAAGTCCCTTGGGGGCAAAAAGCCTTTGAAGACTATCTCGGGCCAAATTCCAAATCTTGGGCCCGCTATGACGCGACAGAGCTTGTAATGAAGCAACCTTCTGATGCCCACATCCTGATTGATCAAGGTACAGATGACGAATTCTTAAAAGAACATTTGCGTCCAGACATCTTTGACGTGGCCTGTCAGAAAATGGATCAAAAACTCACCCTGCGTCTGCAGGACGGTTATGATCATAGTTATTATTTCATCGCCAGTTTTATTGAGGATCACCTCAAGCATCACGCAGAAGCTTTAGGTTAAAATCAGCCTTGGCACATCGCGCAAATTTTATTGCCTGCGGGGTCGCGTAGATAAGCAAGATATAATTTCATACCATTGCTTTCGCGCCATCCTGGCGGATCTTCAATGGCCGTACCACCATGTGCGAGGCCCGCTTTGTGAAAGGCATCCGCCTCTTCCGGCGAGCTGGCCGCGAAGCCAATCGTGCTACCATTCGCATTGCTGGCAGGCTCACCATCTATCGGCTTAGATAACATAAAAATACCGTCACCATGCATATACATAGCCCGCCCTTTGGGGTCGACCATGGCTGGGCGCGCGCCCAAGGCACCAAGGGCGGCGTCATAAAAAGTCTTTGAGGATTCGATGTCATCTGCACCTAGCATGATATGGCTAAACATAAGAGTCTCCTGAAGTGAATTAGTTAAGGGTTAAAAGCGCGGTGCTGGCATCATAGCTTTTGAGCTCGTCAAAACGTCCCTCTTTGACTTTGGACACCCATTCATAATCTTGAAGCAACGCACGGCCAACGGCGATAAGATCAAATTCATCGCGTTCCATGCGCTCGATGAGCTCATCCAGCGGCGCAACTTCTGAACTTTCGCCGCCAAGCGCAGCTACGAATTCACCGGTCAGTCCAACAGATCCGACACTGATTGTCGGAAGACCTGTGAGTTTTTTGCTCCAGCCTGCAAGGTTGAGATCAGAGCCTTCAAATTCAGGCTCCCAAAAGCGGCGCTGAGAGCAATGCAGCATATCCAAGCCCGCATCGACAAAGACACTTAGGAACGCTTCGAGCTCATGTGGCGTTTGGGCTAATTTCGCACTAAAATCCTGCTGTTTCCATTGTGAATACCGCAGAATAATAGGTATATCATCGCCCACAGCCTTACGGCATTCCCGAATGATATCGGCAGCAAAGGTCGCACGTTCGGCCAAGCCCCCGCCATATTTATCTTCGCGCGCATTCATGACACTCCAGAAAAATTGATCGATCAGATAGCCATGCGCGCCGTGGATTTCGATGGCATCAAACCCGATCTCTTTGGCTGCTTTAGCGGAACGCGCATAAGAGGCAATCATATCCGCGATCTCTTCATCACTTGGCGCAGGCTGAACCGCTTTGCCCGTATGAGTCAATCCCGAAGGTCCGTCACTGACGGCGTCAGGATTATGTCCTGTCCCCGGTTTACGCATCATTCCCACATGCCAGAGCTGCGGCGCAATTTTGCCGCCTGCCTTGTGAACTTTATCGGCAATTGATTGCCACGCTTTGAGGGGCGCATCCCCATAAAACATTGGAACCTTAGGATCATTTCCCGAGCTTGGGCGGTCAATATTGACGCCTTCTGTCAGGATAAGTCCGACATCCGCAGCCGCACGCCGTTCATAATAAGCGGCCACCTCATTCGTTGGAAGCCCGCCGGGTGAAAAGCTACGCGTCATAGGTGCCATAACAATGCGGTTAGGCATAGAGAGCCCGCGACATTGAAACGGTTTAAAAAGAGGAGATGTCATAATTATGCTTCACTTATAATATGCAATTTGTTGCATATGTAAGCTATATCAATATCAATTCAAGCTCAATCTGAATCATACCCCATTTAGGCTGGATTATCGCAAAGCCAATCATAGGCCTTATTTATAACGCTCATTTTTTTCGTCGCAATTTCTAAATCTTTATCTGTGCCACCATCTGCTTGGACTCTATCGGGATGATATTTCATAGCCATTTTTCGATACGCTGTTCGAATATCTTTATCCGATGCTCCGTTAGCTAAGCCCAAAACTTTCAAGTTTACCTGACGCTCATTTATAGATTGGGACGATGATCGATAATAAGATGAGCTTGACTGCTTATAATCGTGCCCTGCATATGTTTTTTGAGTGTAACTTTGGTTTTGTTTCCAAAAATGCTCCTCACTAAAGTTTCGCCAATTATGATCTGTTGATGTTTTCGCGGCTCTTTTTAACGCTGAACGAATATCTTGCTCAGGAATTTCCAATATCTTCCCAATTGAATGCAATCCATTTTTTACATCAGATATCGTAAAACCCGACCGACGCCCTATTCTGGCAATCTTCTCAAGAAACTCAACATTGGCAAGCGTGCCTTTGCCAAACCTTTTCACGAATGATTTCAGGGCTATTTTAGCTGACCTATTTTGACCGGTTTGCAAGTCGAAACAATTTAAAACTTCGAGCCGTTGATAACGCGGAACATTAAATTCTTTAGATACCGCAATAATCAGGCTACGCTTTACGTCTGATCTGACACCATATAACCAAGATGAGACCTGTATGGCGGCGCAGGTCTCAAACCCCAGAATATTCTCGAAACTATCTTCAATATAATAATCGGGGCTAAGGCTCTTAAGAAGATCAAGAAAACCATCATTCTTATCCTCCTCTCCCTCGGCGGTATTTATCAAACGACAAATTTCTCCAAAAATCACACTTGTAGAAAAGTAAGAAAAATTTGAAAAAGATAATTTAAAACCTAGAAAATTTCGCTCACTGGAATAATTGACAAAATTTGCTAACAGCTCAGTCTGAAAGAGCAGAATAATACATAACCCGAATAAGAATATATATATTATACCTACAAAAACAGGATAGGGCGAATGACTAGAAAAACTTCTCATTGCCAAAAATAGGTTGGATACTCGAAAAAACCGGAACCACCCTAAAAAACATCCATAAGCTACAATAGCAAAAATCATTGTTTTGGCCCCATACAATTAAGTGTAGAAGCTATTTACTAATGTTTAAATAAATCCACATTTTAAGCTAGTCTTTATCCTCATTTTGTCCCGCATCCGCTCGTTATATAGCGATGTGCCCAAGCCGCCAAAACATGCGCCACATATTCTGCGTCAGCGGGGTTTTTCAAAAGCAAATGATCAGCACCATCAAGACTGACAAAACTTTTCGGATGTTTCGCTTTGCTATAAATATGGGCCGCATTATCAA
>CAZNWH010000015.1:0-30375 GCA_964576765.1 uncultured Hellea sp. | reverse complement strand
CTTTATGCTATGGCGCGCGAAAAAGACGGGCAGTTTCAAGTTACCTTTAAAGCCAGCGATATAGGCTATGAAGTCATGCGCGATATGCCGGGTCTGCGTCCTGCGCCCTATCTGGCCTCACGCGGGATGAAATGGATACAGCATTACGCAGAGACCGGTCTCGATGATAGCGCGCTTAAAGAACATATCGAAGCGTCCTATCACATGGCGATTAAACGGATGACTAAGAAGGCGCGCGCGGAGTTAGGATTAGAGGCTACATATTGAACAAAAATCTAATCTAATTATATATGGGTTATGGATAGTGATTTAAAACGTACTCTCATTTATTTCATTCCTTTTCCGCTTGGTTTATTTGGCTTTAACGGGCTGATATCCCATTTTACATCATTTGATGTTCTACCTTCATTTACGGGGCTGAAGGGGTCAATCGCTCTTATTTTGCTTTATTGTTTGGTAATCTTTGTCATGTCGAAAATAGAACGACGTTATGATCGTTATGCTGAAAAAGCTAAATTAGATGAATATGATGAAGCCTGATGTCCATTCGCCCGCCCCAAAATTTGCAAACGCAATTTGACACGAATACAGGCGCGAGTGTTCTTGAGGCTGAAATATTTGCCGAACATGCGGCCGCCTTGGGTCATCATGGTAGATTAGTTGAAAAGGCGATGTTGGCTCTAGACAATTATGACGGATCAAATCAAGCCGAGCAGGAAAAGCTCTTAGACCAAGCGGCGCAGGTTGTTTATAATTTCTTTGTTATCCGAGAAGCCGTCGGCATTAATAATCATGACCATCCTATAAAGTTTTATAAGATCACGCCGCCTATTCTCGCGCGGATGGGCGCGATATAATTAAAACGGATTCTGCCTGCACACAGAGTCGGGTTTCAAAAAAACAAACCCCATAAACAAGCGGGACTTTATAAAAAGACAGTCCGCGAGGGCGGCTTCCCGAAGGAATACCAAAAGTAAGTTAGCTAGTTTTAGGAGAGGTCTCCCTCGCGGCGATGATTTTTGTGTGAGGGCCTCTTAATCCCGGAGTTGCAGCTTTACGATAGCTGTCGCTACCTGACTACACCGGTTCGTGCATTTTTCGTGTAACGAAAATTGCACTGCCTAACTCCTCACAAAGAGCCGGCACCTCTGCGGTCGTAACTTCGCGGCACTCAGTCTCATCGTCTGAACGCCACAAACCTACGCGATTGCTTGTCTTTGTGTCATTTATTGAAAATAAAATACACTAACATTCAGAACACACCGGGACTTTAATCCGATGATGCTCATTTATAACACAGCCCGCGTTTATGAAGATTGACCTCCAACATTTTTTACAAATCATTGAAATTGCTAGGTACTTAAGGGCAGTTGTTGAGGATTGAAGTGTCTAAACCTTGTTGATACGCTCTGCATAGACGACATAACGCATCGGGCCATTAAAGCTTACCGCGTCGAACGGATAGCAGGTCACCAAAGCTAAACGGGACGGCGTTTTAGCTTTGACCTCTATAGGCAGGCCGTCTGTCCGGCTATCTAAAATTTGGGTATGTGTGACCTGATATGTCAGTATCTCTCCCTTGGGCTGTTCAAGAGTAATGATTTCGCCCACCTTCACCGTTTTCAAATTTTGAAACTGCGTGTTTTTATGCGCGGCAATAGCGAGAAAATCTGTGTTTTCTGTGCCTTTGATTACGGCTGGACCAAAGGCAAGCGCTTGGCCGCTATCGGTATTTAGAACAATATGCGGTCGCTCATCGCCCTGAATTTTTAGGCGCGCGACGGGGTGGGCGTCCATCCATGACCACGGCAAATAGATATCTCCTGTCATCGCCGTTTTTGTCCAGGCGCGCTCCAGCAGGCTTTGGGCAAGCTTAGCTTTGCCGCTCATATAAAGCCCATTAGCCAAAAGGCTCATCCCGCATAAACCGACAATGAAACCCAAGCTTAGCCGAGGTAGCCTAAGCATTATGACGACGGCGACGTGTTGCGCCTAATAACATTAAGAAAAATCCGAGCCATATCATCAGGATATGAGGACTTGCAGTTGCTGGCATTGAGGTAGTCCTCTTCGGCGTTAATTTAGGCGCATTTGAACCGCTTTGATGGGGAGCATGTGAAGGCTGCCGAGGCTGCGGAACGGCGGCAAGTTTGCCAAAACCCCAGCCAGCAGGCAGTTGTGTCGGAACAGCTAGACTCGTTAACGGGTCTAATACATTACGGGACGGCGTGATATCTACCGCGACAAGCGAGGTCAGACGGCTGACGAGATGATAATCAAGGGCCGTTTTTAAAATTTCAGCATCAATTTGCGCCGCGTCTGATCTATCAAAGCGGCGTTCTTCGAGGTCAGCGATCTTTTCTCGCGCCCAGAGCACTGAGAGACCTTTGGCGGGCGTTGCGGCTGAAAGACTCACGCTACTTTTATAAGGACTATCCGCATATTGCCCTGAAATGGTGAGGACATCGGGTCGCTCATTATTGATAAGCTTAACAATAGAAATGACTGGCTCGCCATCATAAAGGTCAGGTAAGCGAGATGGATAGGCTTCGCCTTCATCTTTTAAACTGAGTTGAAGGTTTGTCAGAATCGGATTTTCTAAAGCTGTGAAGAGATCGCTCATTTGCGACTCGACCTCATCAATTTTGCCAATCATTACCATTGTGCCTCGGCCAAATTTAGCCGCGCGTGACATGAAAAATCGATTAGGCGCAGAGCCAATGCCGATAGGGAACATACGAGCGTCGCCTATTTTGTCTTTAATAAGCGCAAAAAGCTCTCTTTCATTTCCAATCGCTCCGTCCGTTATAAATACAATTTGTCTGAGACGTTCTTTGTCAAGCTGACTTATAAGGTTGTTATCAAGGGCTGGTTTCATCATCGTTCCACCATTTGCATGTAGGCCGTCAACATAGCTTAGGGCCTCATTTATATTTTCTTTGGTCGCGCGGCGAGGGGAGGAAAACAGCTTGGAATAATCATTAGAGAAGCGTGTGACGTTAAAACTGTCTTCAGGGTCGAGGCGGTTTAGTCCAAGCTTTAAGGCACGCCGCGCTTGCATTATTGAGGTGCCTCCCATTGAGCCAGAGGTGTCTATTATAAACAACATTTCGCGGGCATGAGTTTTAATGGCATGAGGGATTTCTGGTAAAGGGGGGGACATCATGGTTAAGAGGTAATTCGTCTCACCAATAGTTTCGGTAAACACCTTGCGTTGAGGCTCATTCGAAGCCTGCGCTTTCCAGTTTAGTTGAAAGTCCTTATTGGCAGGAACCAGACCCGCGCTAAGCGTGATACGGGCGCTATCACTATCAATACGGTCCACGGTAACATTATGATAAGGGCTTGAAATATCCGCCATATCAAACCCTGCTTCTAAGTTTATACTTATACTGACGGGTAAGCGAAGATAGTCCGTAGGTTCATCTTTAGGATCCATCAGTGGAGGTGAAATGAGATGTCTGTCTAGAACCGGATCAAGGATAACAGGTGTAATTTTTCCATCGGCTGTTGCCAATTTAACAAGCTCGCGTGGCGGAGAATATCGTGGTGCGACTGTCATAGGAAAAACTAGTGATGCAACACCGTGTTTGATTGTGCTTTTATCCTGATATTCAATTTGAATGGCGACGGTTTCATGAGGGCCAATATTAGCTACGGAGGCTGAGAACATATTAGGCCGTAATTGTTCGACAAGGCTCGCTTTCTTTCCTTCGGCTTTGGCTGTTTCATAAATTTTCTTAGCCTGCTTTTTTTCTTTGACTTGTCCTTCAATCAAACGCCCACCAACTACAATACGTAAACGGTCCACGGCAGCATTTTCTGGCAAGGGAAACACATAAATGCCTTCAACCCATTGATCGGATGTGTTCTGGAAAGTTTGCGAAAGTGTGGTGCGGATAACAGGCCCGGCAATATCCATTTTTACATCTGTTGAAACCATTGGAGCTTTGAGATAACGGCCGGGACGATCTGTTTTAAACAAAAGCGAGCCGTCTTGTACTTCATTAATTCCAATTTCCGTCTGGATGGTCTCAATGTGTGAAGGTGTATTGGCCCATGCTGTCGAACTCAGCATGGCGGATAAAATAGATGTTGTGATTATGTGCGAAAGTTGTGATGGCATGTCCTACTCAGTCCCTGATTACAATGATTAGGAACGGCACTAGGGTAGATATCTGACTGATATTAGTTCAATCAGAGGTCATTTTGTGGCATTTTAAGTGTTTATGACAATATTCCGGCTGGCCTATGGTTTAAAAAAGGCGGCCCTTAAAAGAGCCGCCCGATTTATGAGCTATCCTGATTATTTCACTAATCTTGAATTGGGATAAGTCGCGTGCCAACCAAACCAGAAAGCGCGGTTATAGGGTAGGCGTTTAAGTTCTTGCCCATCTGCGGAGGCGAGTTTGCTTTCTGATAATGTCCAGCTTTTACCCGTGGAATCTATGGCTGTGCTATCCCCGTCAAAGCTTTTAAACTTTAATCCTTTGGGGTCATAGACGCGGTTGGCACCGGTTTTATCGGTCAGGACAAGGATATTTTGTGTGCCCAGGCTGTCCATATAGACAGGGTTTTTCTTAAGATATTTGGCCGAAATGGCAAGCTGCTCGCGTGGATTGGATTTGAAACGCAGGGCAAGGACTTCATCCTTATTTTTTAGCCTTTGATCATTATAAGGCGTGTTGAACATAAGGCGGTCGGTCGAGAAATAATCATGATAGGCGACGCCTTCATCATAATTGCGGCGGTGTCCTGTATCGAGGGATAAGACTTGGGTGTTCGGGTGACGGCGTTTCCATTCTCCCCATGTTGTTGTCACGACGCTGCGGTGTTGTAGTGCAATGTCTTTACCAACCAATGGACCAAGAACGGGTTCGCCTTTAATCGTGTTCCAGAGGGACTGCGTGGTTTTATCATACATGAGCTTATTAGAACGGTAGAGAAAGCCCGATGTGCCAATGTTGTGGGAAAGACCCTTGGCATCTGTTTCATAGAGGATGACAGTTCCGCAGAGGGTACAATATACGCCTGCGAAATCAATGCCGCCCACATTATCAACGAACATCTCATGCCATGCCAAAATCCGTTTAGGATAAGCGCGGACATCGCCATTGATCTCTATACCGAAAACGACGTTATCGTCTTCGAGGTAGTCAGCATCTTTGGCGCGTAGCATTTTAGGTTGGCGCAGAGGTGGAATCCCGTCTTGAACAACGCCGCCCCAACGGATTTCATCAAGGCGGATTTGCGAGGTGTTTCCGCGGTTTCTGAAATATTTGGCAAATTTAGGATCTATAGCACTGTAAAATTCAGCCTTAAAATTATCATAGCCCGCCACTTTGATTTCCGGTTCATTCCACAGCCAGCGATACCACGCATTAATATCGCGCCCGAAACTTTGACCGGTTGATTCGGAAAGATGCTTAAGCAGAGCTCTACGAATTTCACGATCGGGAATAAAATTGAAAATCTCAAGGGTGGGCGCGATATAGGCAGGCGACCATCTCTCGGCCAGTTCCGCGAGTTGTAGCTTTTTAGCGGTTGAAAATTCGGGATTTAGCAAAGACAATAGAAGGCTTTGATCGTCTAGGCTAAGTTTGTGCTGGGGTGAGGTAGGACTAGCTACGGCGGGTTTGACGAGTGTTTGACTCGTTCGTGTTTGAGCGGCGGCATAGGTGGTGCCAACGGCAATAACTGTACCGGCAGCGAGTAGTCCAAGTTTAGATTTCAAAGTCATATCATGTCCATTTCTGATATGGACATGATAGGCGAAAATGCCTCAATGGCATCTCACAAGAGCTTAGACCTCTATAAACTCGTCGTTACTGTGCTGTGAGCATACAATATTTAAGAGCTAACCCTCAATCATGCCCGCAGTCCCAGCCGCCTTCACCATTGCTTCTTGGAGTTTTTCAAAGGCGCGGGCTTCGATTTGACGAATACGTTCGCGCGATACCTTATAGATACCCGCCAGATCTTCGAGGGTCATGGGCTTATCCGCGAGGCGGCGTTTAGCGATGATATCGCGCTCGCGGTCATTTAAGTCCGCCATGGCTTCCTGAAGCAGATCCATGCGGGCGTCATGTTCTTCGCTATTGGCATAGGTCGTTTCTTGTGACTCGCTGTCATCCTGTAACCAGTCTTGCCATTGGGCACTGCCGTCATCGCCGCCTATGGTGACATTAAGCGAGGCGTCTCCGCCGCCAGACATACGCCGGTTCATCGACGTGACTTCGGATTCTTTGACATTAAGCTTGGTCGCGATTTTCGCGAGATTTTCAGGTGTCAGATCGCCTTCTTCAATCGCTTTCATTTCGCCTTTCAGGCGGCGTAAGTTAAAGAATAACTTTTTCTGAGCAGCCGTCGTGCCCATTTTAACCAATGACCAAGAGCGTAGCACATATTCCTGAATGGCGGCGCGTATCCACCACATTGCATAGGTGGAGAGACGAAACCCTTTATCGGGGTCGAATTTTTTGACGGCTTGCATAAGGCCGACATTGCCTTCGGAAATAACTTCGCCAATAGGTAGACCATAACCGCGATAGCCCATGGCGATTTTAGCCACGAGGCGGAGGTGAGATGTCACCATTTTTTCGGCCGCTGCCGAGTCTTGATGTTCGACCCAACGCTTAGCCAGCATGAATTCTTCGTCTTTTTGGAGCATGGGAAACTTGCGGACTTCTTGCAGATATCGGTTGAGACCCTGTTCAGGGGATAAGGAGACAGACAGGCTCATATTGCCGGAATAGCTCGCATCCAATTTAGAGGCTTTACTTGCCGATTTTTTAGCCGGTAATGTCTTGGTTTTATCAGTCATTATGACCCTCCAGAGATACAATATAGGACATTGATCTGGTTTTTAAAGGTTTTGGGTCTAAAAATTTTTGTTAGCTGGCCGTTATGTCGAAGCCGCGCAGCTAGGGGCAGATGCAATTTTTTCTGACTTTTTCTGGGTCAAGATTTTTATATCAGGCTTGTTATAAGCCTCATAACGAATTTCGACGAGAACAGTTTTAGATAAAATGTCACCGTCTTGGGCTATGGTGCCTTTTTCTGATCTGTAAATTGTTCTTTTATCAGTCGTTTTTGTTACAGCGCATGCCGTCTCTGGTCCCGGGGGCTGTGCATTCTCTCCAAAAAACTGTCCGTTAATCCGCCCTTTTAGATGAATGTTGACATCAAACCGCCCAATCATAGCTTCAGTTGTCACACTAAAGGGCGCGTTCGCGGAAACCATATACATCGCGATACCGGGCTTTGACTTTAATTTGATATTGATAGCGTGTTGCGGCTTTGAAAAAATTGACATATCAAAGGACATGCCTTTTTTATGGGCATAATGAGCGGCGGCCGGCAAGGTTAAGAGTTCTAAGGTTAATAACCCAAAAACTATATATCGTTTTTTGAATGTAAATCCCATAATGACGCCTTTGGACATAGCGCTTCAAATTTGATGCCATGATGGGTGGTCAGACTCTTAATTTGAGGATATAGGGCCGCGATGGTGGATAATGCGGCTAAAGCTTTGATTATGTTCTCTGGCGGACAGGATTCGGCGACGTGTTTGGCATGGGCGTTAAATCGCTTTCAGTATGTTGAAACTGTCGGATTTAATTACGATCAGCGTCACTCGATCGAGATGACATGCCGTCAAACCGTGTTGGAGACTATGCGCGTGGCTTTTCCACAATGGGCGGAGCGGTTGGGCGAAGACCATATTGTCGATTTGTCGGCCTTAGGCGCGATAAGCGTAACCTCTTTGACGCGTGATGTCGAAATTACGTTCTCTCAGGAAGGCCTTCCCAGTACTTTTGTTCCGGGTCGAAATTTGATTTTCTTGAATTTTGCCGCTGCGCTGGGATATCGTCGAAATTTGACAACTTTAATTGGCGGCATGTGCGAGGCTGATTTTTCCGGATATCCTGATTGCCGCATAGAGACACTCAATGCTCAGATGCAAGCTATATCTCTGGGGATGGATAAGACTTTCACATTAGAAACCCCTTTGATGAATCTTAGTAAAGCGGGTGCTTGGGATTTGGCCTATAAGCTAGGCGGTCAAAAGCTCGTTGAGATCATCCTTGAAGATACCCACACATGTTATCTCGGGGAGCGAGGCATACGATTTGAATGGGGTTATGGTTGCGGGAACTGTCCGGCTTGTGAATTACGCGATCAAGGGTGGGGTAAATATAGTTTCGGGCGCTTTAATCGATGAGTTATTCTGTCAAAGAAATATATCTGACGGTTCAAGGTGAGGGCGCACAAACAGGTCTGCCTGCTGTGTTTTTACGCTTTGCCGGATGTAATCTTTGGAGCGGCCTCGAACGTGACCGCGCCTCTGCCGTGTGTAGGTTTTGTGATACGGACTTTATCGGAACTGATGGTTCTGGTGGAGGGAAATTTAAAACCGCCGAGGCGCTTACCCAAAGCGTGGCCTCGTATTGGCCTCTTAAAAGCTCAAGGGGACAAAAATGGGTTGTTTGCACGGGCGGGGAGCCTTTACTGCAGGTGGATGAGGCTCTGATAGCGGCGCTTCATGGTGCGGGTTTTAAAATTGCCGTTGAGACGAATGGAACCGTTAAAGCCCCGAAGAATCTGGATTGGATTTGTGTTTCACCTAAGGCTGACGCGTCATTGGTGCAAAGGTCAGGCCATGAGTTAAAACTGGTTTATCCGCAAATCGAAAATTCGCCCGAGGACTTCGTTGATTTGCATTTTGGTGTGTTTAGCCTTCAGCCGTTGGATGACAAAAATAAAGCCGCCCATGAAAAGGCAGCCTTTGATTATTGTTTAAAAAACCCGCTCTGGCGATTATCCACGCAAACGCACAAATATATAGGTGTGCCTTAGCGGCTTAGAACTTTAGCGGCTCTTTTAGCATAACGGCCAAAAGCGCGATGGGCATCGGTCCATGTTCCTCCAAAACTGGAATCACGAATGTCGGTCTCATACCATTTGTAATCAATTGACCCGAGTGAGCGTCCACCCGATGTAATAAGTTCGCTTTCAATCTCTGCGCCACCTATACCAAAGCTCTTAAAGGATAGGCCAATATCTCTGCTGAGCTGCTCATGCGTTGGACGATTAGGTTTGGCATCTGCAAGCGTAACTCGAAGAACGGTTGATGCATCATCTGAAACGGTAATGCCCTTTTTTTCAAATTTACTTTTAATCTTAGATTGAAGCCGTTCTGTCAGACGATTTAGGTCCTTCTCGCCGTAAAACCCATTGTTAGAAAAGCCCGCATTTAATCGTCTTGAACCATTTCTATCCCTCAATTTTTTAGGTAAATGATTAGCGCGATAAGATAAATCTTCGCTAAGGACGACTTCAATTTTTACGGCTGATGTTAGAGGCTCGGATACCGTCGAGTTATATCCAAAGCTTTTTGCCATTGTTGGCACAGATACAAAAAAGGACATCGCTATAATGGATGACGTCAATAATTTACGCATAATAATCTCCGTGTAGTTCGGAGACTAACATAATTCTGCGCCGAGCTCAATCGAGTGAGCAGTCACTTTGATGTGAGGCTTATGAGATAACGTCAACAATCACGCCTAACAAATTGGCTGTTCCTTTTAAGGCCGCAAGTTCAGCGTCAAGTTCCGTCGCTTGAATCTGCCGCGTCACCTCAAGAACTTTACCACCCGCATCTGCCGCCTGTGTTGTCAACGTTAAAACTTTAGCAGAGGTGTCCAAGGCTTTATCCGTAATTTTGACGGGAACGGTTCCCATATAGTAGACGCCCTTACCCATAGCAGCGACAGATTTTCCTGCGAATTTACCCGTTTCGTAAATACCTTTGCCTGTATATTTTCCGGTATAATAAACGCTCTTACCAGCAAATTTACTGGTTTCATAAGCGGCTTTAAAAGGGAGCGCTGCCACCTTACCTGTGGTTTTAGCTACCTGACACCCAGACAGGCCAATCATTGAAATGCTGCCTAATAAAAGCATGGTAATTTTAATTTGCATAACGTTCACTCGAATTCTTGACTCAATTGCATTTACCAAAACATTGAAAAAAAAAGCTTAAAAAATAAGGTTACCAGAGTCTAATAATTTCAATTGTTATTGCGAACATTCGTCAAATATATGAGTGCTCAATCATAAGCTTACCATTTATAATAGTCGGTAGCAGGTGTTGGGTTTAGGAATTTTTCCACCGATCCTTTATAAGCGGGACGGGGTGTTGTATCATTGTCTTTGAGCCAATTTTTTAGTTTTATGTCTATATTTTTCCAATGTTGGCTGCGTTGCTCTATCAAAGATTTAATAGGGTCAGTCTCCCAAAAGCCGGGGTTATAATTAGCCAGTTTTTTTATTAGTAGAGTTTGTCCACATACAGGATCATCCTTATTTGTGAAGGCATGAGGGTTTTGGTACGTTGCCCCGACCGGCCAACCATAATTATTGTTCTTTGGGGTTGACTGCAAACCTAATTTATTTCGCAAATAAGGGGAAAATGATTTATCCGGAAAGTCTTTATGTCTTTCAAAATAATCGTTTAAATTGGAGTAACACTTATCTTCTGCGTCGAGAATACTTTCTATATCAGAAATGTCTTCAGGTGATACGTTATGCCCTAGGGCGTAAGATGTAGTTAAGGCCGAAAACATAAGGGTCAATATAGCAGTATATTTCATTTCTATTACTTTGTTAGCCTAATGATTATTAAGGTATTTATATTCTCAACTCTGTCCTGAATGATTGCTGAATAAATTTCGCTCCTGTTAAAAGTTTTAAATCAAGAGTTAAACTCCTTCTCGCCGCCAAGCCCCCGCGAGACATAGCAAGGCCAGAATAAAAAACAGCCAACCGGGTATTAAGGGGGAGCGTTTAGAGGCCCTTACAGTATAATCATTATTTGCTATCAGGCCCATCCATGATTCACCAGCCGTTTTACCGCTTGGTTTTACGCGCCGAATAGCGGGTAGTTTTGCCGTTAACCCTGTCATGTGTTGGCTGCCGCCTGAAGCTGTAGCCAAAGGAGCAAGTAGGGCCTGTGTCGGCTGCAACTCCATATATTCTTTTGGATTAAGCGCGCCTATTGCTATTATAGCCGAGACGTCACCGCTGGAGAGACGATAAGCTCCAATCCCAGCGGACTTTGCACTTCCGCGGTAAACACCGTCCCCGGTTTTAGAAAGTGTCACATTTTCTGTTGTTCCATCTGGTTTTTTTACGGTTACTTTTTGAACCCCGTTTGTAAGTGTGCGGCGTTCAATCGCCAGAAGGCCGTTTTCGGATGTAGCGGAAAGTTTTTCAGCATCCAGATCAGGTTCTCCCATCAACCAATGGGCGGTGCGGCGAAACATTTCGCTATAAGGCCCGCCGCCATCAAAGCCCTTAGCCCAAAGCCAAGCCTGGTCAGACATCAACATCGCGACACGGCCTTTGTCGATTTTATCAATAACTAAAAGTGGAGCCGCATCTGGGCCTTCCATCAAGACATTGCCACTAATAGGCTTGTTATCGATTATTCGAAACCATTTTCCCCAGTTTTGATCTTCTTTACCTGAAAAAGAGGCCGTGATTGGATGACGGCGACCTTTGTCATTAAGCTCCGCCTTGAAGGCCTCATTTGTTGTTTCGCCCGTCGGTCGTGATGGGAGTACAGCGGCTAGCGGAGAGCGATAAATACTTTCCTTTTCAGCAAAGGCTGGTCCGGTTGCAACCAGCAACGCTCCGCCATCTTCAACATATTGGGCTACATTTTGTAAATAATAAGGGGAGAGTATAGGAGTTGATTTTCCGCTGCGGCTGGGCGCGAAACGTCGCCGGAAATGATCGAATATAATCAAATCAAATTCACTGAGTTTTTCCTCAAATAATTGCCGTGTCGGGAAGGCAATCAAAGAAAGCTCGCTTTGCCGCGCATTGGTATTCTTAACACGAGGGTTTGTTAAAATAGTAAACTGAACGAGTTCAACTGCGGGGTCACTCTTAAGAAGGTTGCGCCACGCGCGTCCTCCATTGTGAGGTTCTCCTGTCACTAATAGAACGCGCATGCGGTCGCGAATGCCTGATATTTCAGCGACAAAGACATTATTATGGAGGGTTAGTTCTCCGTCAGCTGGACGAACCGTGAGCTCAACTGTATTGCTCCCACGGCGTTCAATTTCGATTGGAATAGAAATACGATTGCCCACAGTGGCCGGAAAGCGGGCTTTTGTTTCTCCGTTAAGCTTGATCTCAATTTGAGCTCGCTCGCCTTCAAATCCGGGGTCGTCTACTCTGAGCTCAAATTCTGCCTGCTCACCAACAAGGCCGTAACGCGGGGCTACTATGGCGCTGATACGCCTGTCGCGAGAGGTCTCTTCACCAATGATAATACTGTGAAAGGGGATGTTATCAGGCAGCAATGATTCCGGATTTTGTGGCAAATCATGAATCTGACCATCCGTAATCGTAATCACTCCTGCTAAACGACTAATGGGCATATTTCCAAGTCCGTCAAGCAGTGAAGAAACGAGCCGCGTACCATCTGAATTTGGACGGATAAGGGCTGTATTTACATCCAAGGTAGGGTCAGTTTTCAAGGCTTCTAATAGGGTTGCGTAAGTTTTATCGGCAGCCTCGCCGCGCCCCCCTAGCTTCATCGACTCAGATTCGTCTTTTATAATTAAAACCGCATCTTGAAGTGGCTCGCGATCTTCAATCACATTTTGAGGATTTAAAAGTGCCAAGACGATAAATAAGCCTGCCAAAAGCCGTAGGAAATAGCTTCTCAATCTTCCAATACCAGCGGCAAGGGCTGCCAAAAACATGAAAAAACCTAAAACAATAATCCAACCAACAGACAAAAGCGGGTCAAAAGCGATATTGAGCAACTCATTAAACATGGATCACTCTTTGTCCAAATCACGCGGCTTGCGCTTTTGCTTGCCAAGGCGTTCAATGAGAGCTGCTGCATGAACTTGATCTGATTTATAATTACCTGAAAGCGCATACATGGCTAGATTGACCCCGCTACGAATGGACATTTCTCTTTGACGTGGAATATCTTTTTCTAACTCTGTCAATTCGTTTCCATCCTCATCAATCGCCCAGCCCGCTGACCAATCATTACTTGTCAAAATAACAGAACTAACACCATCTCTGGCCGTTCCGTTGATATCACGGTCGACCCAAACATCTCCATTTGCCCAGCGGCCAGGAAAGCTTTGGAGGAGATAAAATGACTTTGTCATAACGTGATCTTCAGGTGCTTTGGTCAAGGCGGGAATATCCAGATTTTCACTTAAAACCGTAAGGCCGGGATGAGGTTCTGACCCGCGAAGCACACGATCCCCTTCATCTTGAGTGTCGAGCACCAAAGTTCCCCCTCCGGCCATATAAGCGTTGAGCTTAGCGCTGGCTTTGTCAGATAAAGGCTGGGCATTACGAGACACAGGCCAATATAGGAACGGATAAAAAACCAAATCATCAATTTCAGGATTTACGCCTTTGGCACCTGCAGGTTCAATTGTGGTACGGATTGTTAATTGCCGCGCGAGACTTGCAAGCCCAGCTTCGCTTATACGGTCAAGGCGGTTATCTCCGGTTTTTATAAAGCCCAGATGCAACGCCGTTGCGGCGTCAAGGTTCTTATCTTGGGCAAAACTCTCGCTTGGTAGGATGAATGCTGAGGCGATGAACACGCTAGCTAGTCTCTTGCCGAATTTTGGCTTCAGATAAGAGAGGCGGCCCGATGACATAAGAGAGAATATGGCATCAAGGACAAGCATAAATAAAGCAATACCTAAGAGTATTCCACCAATGGTTCGATCTTTAGTTAACCCGTAATTTGATGTTTTAATGCCGGATTGATTTCCTATTGCTTTTAGCTTTTCAGGATTTGAGATTGTGTTCAAGGCCTGCCGACGCGCACCTTGTCTATAAAGACCGGGTAAATGCTGCGCTGAAATTGTCGTGGAGGTAAAATCAGTATTTGCAATACTCGCAGCTTCAATAGGCGGAGTTTCTAAGCGGCCAAATCCGTTTAAAACGCGCTCGGCAACCCAATCGCCTGTACTATCTTGACTTTGGGACGGTGTTGAACGCGATAGGGGCAATATACGTCGAAGCATATCAACATAGAGACCGCCGATGGGTAAATTAGACCATTCAGGTCCAGCTGTGACGTGAAAGAGTACAATACGTCCTAAGCCCAGAGGGGAGGCTGTAACAATCGGTGAACCATCTTCGAGCCGCGCCCATGTTTTAGTATCGGTTTCAATGCCGGGTTCAGCCATGACTTGGCGTTTGACGGTGACTTCCTCCGGAATAGTTAGTCCAAAGAAAGGGCTTTCTGTTGCAAATTCAGCCAAGCGTTGCGGGTCTTCCCATGTGAGCGCCCCACCTAATGCCCGCCCGCCAGAGCGTAGCGCAACAGGTAAAAGCTCGTCAGGGCGTTCCGCTAACTTCTCTCCGGCAAAACGCAGTAACAATCCACCCGTTTCGACATAGTCTTTTACATCATCATTAATTGTGCGCGCGACATCTGGCATTATGATAATACTAGGAGAGAGCGGTAGCAGGTCTTGTATTTGACCTTCAAATATATCCGCATAAGGCGTTAGAGCCGTTTTCGCGTAAAATGGTTCTGACAATAGAGGGCTGGCAATGTCTTTGGCAGGGGATACAATCCCGATTAAGGGACGGCCCCAGCTATCATCAAGTAATTTTACCGCGCCCGCAGAGCTTATTCCATTGGCGCGTAAAGCGCTGACACGCGAGCGTAATTCATTGGGCAATGTAAATTCGGCTTCGGCACGGGTCGCTCCCGGTGGGAAGCTAATATCCGAGCGTCCTATAACACGGCCATTTTTTCCACTGGCTATAATTTCAATTGTTCTAAGGCTTGCTATATTCGTACGGTGCCAAACGGACTTAAACCCGTCAGGTGTTTCGCGAACCTCTCCAGGCATCACAATGCTTGTCTCCCCTATGGGGTCAAGCCGTGTTGTTTTGCTCGCTGTTTTTAGGATGTCACTAAGGGGAACCGTATTGCCAAAATCTACCCCAGAAGAAAGCCAGATGGCATCACTTTTGGAAATATCAACGCCTTTCAGACGTGTGGCCGCTTGAGCGCGCTCAGCGGGCAAGGCTTTGGGGCGTAATGCTTTTACTGTGCGCATCGCGTCTGACGCCGGGACAAATTTAGGCTCTAATTTAGATGCTGTTGTTGTGAGTAATAGGACATCGACATTTTTACGGCGGGCATCGGCGATTTTGGCTTCTGCTTCGCGCATGACATTCGTCCAATTTGGTGCAGCGTCCCAACCATCATCTATTATTAAGGTTAGAGGCCGCGTTGTAATGCCTTCATTTTGTTGCAAAATCGGACGAGCTAAGGCGATGGCGATAATTGCACCTAATAAGAGACGAAACAGGAGCAACCATAAAGGGGTTGAATCCGGTGTTTCTTCCTCAGTAACGACATCTTTTAAAATCCGTAACGGCGGGAATGTTTCTTTTTTAGGGGATGGCGGCGTGACCCGTAATACCCACCAGATGATGGGTAAGAGCAGTAGCCCCAATAAAACCACAGGCGTCAAAAATGTTATAGGGCCGAGTGTCAAAGTGTGCTCCCTGCCATTGCACTATAAAGAGCTGTGAGCGCCGTATTGGCAGGTTTGTCTGTATAATGTCGCACTATGGGCCAACCCAGACGGTTAGCCGTGCTGTCTAAAGCTTCGCAATGGGCCGTAAATTTAGCTTTATAGATTTCTTGGGCGCGTTCAGCGCGGCCCACTAATATGGGTTCTAATTTTGACAGGCCCGGAACCCGAAGCTGAACCCGTCCGCGAAATGGAAACTCGCGCTCTGCGGGATCAATAATGTGCAATAAGACACCTTTAGCAGGCCGTCCGGAGAGGCGAGATATACGCTTTCGCCAGATCTCTGGAGATTCGAGAAAATCTGACGCAATTACAAGACGGGCATGAGCAGGGATATCTCCTTCCAGATTAAGGGCTGGCCCTTTTGAAAAGGCTAAACGCCGCGAAATACGTTCTAACCCAACACGCCCCGATCTGGGGCGTTCAGACTCACCCATAACCGAGCAACGCTCACCGGCTCGCATTAATAGCGAAGCAAGCGCCATAGAGAGAACTGTTGCGCGGTCTTGTTTGGTCGGGTGTTTTTTTGAGGACTGCCATCTCATGCCATCAGAACCATCACGCCAAAAATAGACCGTATTGGCGGCTTCCCATTCATTTTCTCGGATATAAACTTGATCACCTCTGGCTGAGCGTCTCCAGTCAATTTGATTGGCAGCGTCAGAGGGGTGGTAATTTCGATATTGCCAAAAGGTTTCGCCTTGTCCGGGGCGGCGGCGGCCATGAACGCCTTGCGCGACAACGGCTGCCACGCGTTCAGCCTCAGCTAATAGGGCAGGATAACCCGCGGCGAGGTTTTCGGCGCGGCGGCGAAGATCTACCGGATTGGGCGCAGTGGTAGCCATAGGGTGGTCTATGCGATGCTTTCTTTCAACTTGGTGATGGTTTGTGTGATTGATTTTCCATCAGCCCGGGCTGCGAAGGTCAGTGCCATACGGTGCTGTAGGACGGGTTTAGCAAGATCAAGCACATCATCAATCGAGGGTGAAAGACGGCCTTCCATCAAAGCCTTGGCCCGCGTAGCTAGCATCAAGGCTTGTCCGGCGCGCGGACCAGGGCCCCAAGCTACAGTCTCTTGTATATCGGATAAGGCGGATTGATCCGGTCTGGCATTCCGAACCAATGTTAAGATGGCATCAACAACTTTTTCACCGACAGGTAATTTTCGCACAAGTTTTTGCATATCGATAAGCTGCTTTGGGGTGAGAACTTTTTTGGCTGTAGCATCTGTTGCCCCGGTTGTTGCGATCAGAATATCTTTCTCGGTGCCTAAATCGGGAAAGCCGACATCAATTTGGAATAGAAAGCGGTCAAGCTGCGCTTCGGGGAGGGGATAAGTCCCTTCTTGTTCAATCGGATTTTGCGTAGCGAGCACATGAAACGGCGCGGGTAAATTATGACGTACGCCCGCAACGGTCACAAAGCGTTCCTGCATAGCTTGAAGCAGGGCGGATTGTGTCCGCGGTGAGGCCCGGTTGATTTCATCGGCCATTAAAAGCTGGCAAAAGACAGGTCCTTGAATAAAACGAAAGCTGCGCTTGCCTTTGGCTGTTTCTTCTAACACTTCTGAGCCGACAATATCGGCGGGCATAAGGTCGGGCGTAAATTGAATACGCTTACCGTCAAGTCCCATGACAGTCCCCAAAGTCTCAACTAGCAATGTTTTGGCTAATCCCGGAACCCCGACAAGCAGCGCATGACCGCCCGATAAGATCGCCGCCATAGACAAATCAATAACCTTCGCTTGACCCAAAATAACGGTGCCAATACCTTGTTTGGCCTTTTGTAATTGCTCAGAGGCTTTGCCCGCGGCCTTTTCAATATTTGCTGAAACCTGGATGGGAGTTTGAAGAGACATATTATTCAATCCGTTAAAGCCGTTTGTAGTGTTTAATTATGGCCAAATCAGGCCCTAGGAAAAAGGATGGGATAAGCGTAAAAGAAAGTCCATGGAAAATAAGTTAAATGGCAGTAAGCCGCAGTTCTCTCTGCAGGATCTTATGAAAGCGCTTCAAGATACAGAAGATGGGGAGCGTCCTGTTGAGAAATGGAATCCTGATTATTGCGGCGAAATGGATATGGTTATCAAGTCCGACGGTTCTTGGTGGCATGATGGCGGGCGGATTACACGCAAAGGCTTGGTGGGTTTATTTGCCTCTATATTGCGTAAGGATGAAGATGGACGAACTTATCTCGTTACACCGGTGGAAAAAATAGGTATTCAGGTTGAGCGCGGACATTTTATAGGTATTCGCGTTGATATTGAAGGTGAGGGAGAAAGCCAACGTTTATTCTTTACAACGAACCTTGATGATGTTGTCGAGGCTGGGCCTGATAACCCTATCCGTGTGGAAACTCACCCTGAGACCTTGGAGCCTATGCCGTTTGTTACGGTCCGCGGACGGCTCGAAGCCGCCATGTCTCGCCCTGTTTTTTATGAACTAGTCGAAAATGCTGTTGAAATCGAAACTGATAGAGGCAAGCAATTGGGAATTTATGCAGCTGGCACCTTCTTTCCGCTAGGCCCTGTGGGCGCGCATGAAATATAGACAATTATGTCTTTTGATTCTGATCCTATTATTTCCAAAACTATTTCGGTCTTGTTACCAGTCGAGATTGCGGATGGGACCGATGAAGTAAGACACAAAGGACAGCGCGAGGCGTCAGTCTTGATGCCTTTAGTGCTGCGAGATGAGTGGCAAGTCATACTTACCCAACGCCCACAAACCATGCCAACTCATGCAGGTCAGATTGCCTTTCCTGGGGGAAAGCGAGAAGCAGGCGAAACGGCGCTTCAGGCAGCCTTACGCGAAACGGAAGAAGAAGTCGGTCTGACAGCAAAGGCGATAAGCGTAATAGGGCGTTTGCCGTCCTTTAGCGCAGTGAGCGCATATCGCGTAACGCCCTTTGTGGGTGTTGTTGATTCATCAGCCAAAATCACAGCCGACCCACGTGAAGTCGCTGATGTCTTCGAAGTTCCGTTGAGTTTTATAATGAACCCTGATAATCATATGCCGCGTGACGTTTTTTTTGCAGGGAAAGATCATCGTCTTTATGACATGCCTTATAAAAGCTCTGATGGAACTCACCGTAATATTTGGGGCATGACAGCCATGACGATGTACCGTCTTTACCAACGGACTTATCTGGGAATTTTTGAAACGGATTATTAAAATAAGCTAGACGTTTTTGCTCATGGGGTTAGAGACGCATTATGAAACTTGAACCCGAAACCCATGACTGGATGTGTCAACCTGATATTACGGCTTTGTTTGACGCCTTCCCAAAAGGGAGTCTGCGTTTTGTAGGAGGCTGCGTTCGCAATGCTCTTATGGGGGCCGCGATAGGCGATATTGACTTGGCCACAACATTGGAACCACAAGCGGTTGAAGCCGCTTTGAAAGCCCATAAAATAAAATATGTCCCAACAGGCATAGCGCATGGGACTGTCACGGCGGTAATCGAAAGAAAACCTTTTGAAATCACATCTTTACGTAAAGATGTTGAAACGGATGGCCGTCGCGCCGTTGTTGCCTTTACCCAGGATTGGGTCGAAGATGCGCAGCGCCGCGACCTGACGATAAACGCACTTTACGCAGATATTGACGGGACTATTTATGATCCGACGGGGCAAGGTTTGGATGATTTAAAGGTTATGAAATTCCGCTTTGTGGGGGATGCGGACATGCGCGTGCAGGAAGATTATTTACGAATTCTGCGTTACTTCCGTTTCTTGGCCTGGTATGGTGGCAAGACTAAAGTCGATGCTAGCGCGTTAAAAGCCTGCCGTGAAAATCGACGTGGTCTCAAAAAACTCTCAGTCGAGCGCATATGGTCTGAACTAAAAAAAATTCTCTTAGCCCCTGACCCATCTCGGGCCGTTCATATTATGCTGACCAATGAAATATTGGAGGCCGTTTTACCTGAGGCTAGTAACGTCGAAGGTTTATCTCGCATGGTCGCTTTAGAGCAGAGTGAGTCACTCACTCCAGATCCACTTTTAAGATTAATGGCGATGAGCGCGCGCGAGCCCTTACAAATGGCTTTACTGTGTAAACGGCTTAAGATGAGTAATAAAGAAACCCAAAGGCTGCGAGGCTGGGCGGACAATGCAACGTCATTAGACCCAAACGCAGATGAGAGAGAAAAGCTTAGAGCGATCTATTTTGCGGGCAAACAAATCGCCATGGACCGGGCTTGCATTCGCGCAGCAGGTGAGGAAGACACGATCATTAGGTCACGTTGGATGAACCTTGTAAGGCTGGCTAGAGAGTGGACGCCGCCTAAGTTTCCGCTTAGCGGTGAAGATATGAAAGCGGCTGGCGTGGAATCGGGGCCGCAAATGGGTAAAGTTTTGGAAGCTTTAAAGGCATTGTGGGTCAGAAGCGGCTTTACGGCTGATCGTGAAAAGCTGCTTATGGCGCTCAAGCTGATCAATAGGTAAATTATGTCACTCAAACTCTATATTGGAAATTATAACTATTCCTCTTGGTCCTTACGGCCATGGCTGGTTTTGAAAAAAGCAGAATTGCCCTTCATTGAAGAAGTCATCGATCTAGATATTCCCGGATATAAGGACAAGCTGCTGGCCCTAACGGATGCGGGCACGGTACCAGTGCTCAACATTAATGGAGATAACTTACCCGATAGTTTGGCTATATCAGAGTTTTGCGCCAAAGCGGTGCCCAATCTCTGGCCCAAAGATAAGAGGGATAAAGCCGAGGCCGTCCGCGTAACCAAGCTTATGCATGAAGGATTTGAGCATATCCGACGAGAAGCGCCGATGAATTTGCGCCGTCGTACGTCAAAACCTGTTCCACAAAGCTGTTTGGATGATGCAGCGCAGATGGTCGAGCTCTGGGATGATCTGCTATCACGCCATGATGGACCGTTTTTGTTCAATGACTGGACTATTGCTGACGCTTTTTATACGCCCGCGGCGACGCGCTTTGCCAGCTATGACCTGCCGCGTACGGCGCGCTCGGATACTTATATCTCAGAACTTATGGCTGACCCCGATTTTCAAGATTGGGAGGCTATGGCCTTTACCGAGACTCATATCCTGCCCGACACTGATAAGGTAAATCAATGAACTTAAAAGACGCCATCCGCACCATTCCCGATTTCCCTAAACCCGGAATTATGTATCGGGATATCACGACTTTGCTGACAAATAAAACGGCTCTGGCGCAGTCCATAGCCGAATTAGCTGCGCCTTATACAAACATGAATATTGATAATGTCGCCGGTATCGAAGCGCGAGGGTTTATTTTTGGCACTGCAGTCGCCTACGAACTTGGCGCTGGTTTTGTCCCTATTCGTAAAAAAGGTAAACTACCTTTTGATACTTATGAGCAAGACTATCAACTTGAATATGGGCAGGATACGATCGAAATTCATGCCGATTCAATCCGTAAAGGAGAACGTGTTTTGGTGGTTGATGATTTGATCGCAACAGGCGGTACCGCCGAAGCTGCGATAAAGCTCATTCAGAAAACAGGCGCGGAGATTGTCGGCGCAGCTTTCGTGGTCGATTTACCAGACCTTGGCGGGCTTAAGCGGATTACAGATATGGGCGTACCTGTGACTGCTCTAGTCGCTTATGAAGGGCATTAGACTTTTAAAATCCATATGCACGTTTCATCTCTTCATACCTATCCAGTAAAGTCAGGCCGTGTGATTGATGTGGAAACCTCGATTATTGATCCATTGGGGCTTCAATATGATCGGCGATGGGTGATAGTCCAAGACACACCAGACGAGGATGAAACGACTGCTAAGAGGTTTATTTCTCAGCGAACTCACCCGCAACTTGCGCGACTGAAAGCTGTTCCTTCAAAAGGTAAGCTCTTACTCTCTTATGACGGCAATGATTATCGTCTGGATTTAAACGCTCCTACTGTGATGATGCCAATATCGGTTTGGAAAGATGAGTTCGAGGCTGCAGTCTATCAAGATACAATTAATGACTGGCTTTCGCGATATCTTGGCGGGGCGTTTAGGTTGGCTAGCCTGTCAGGCGCCATACGCCGCCGTGAAACAGAGGAACGAGACGCGCCTTTTGATGTCAGTTTCGCGGATGGTTACCCTATTTTGATTACGACGCGCCAGTCTTTGAACGCACTTAATGATTATGTGAAAGACCAAGGCGAGGATGATGTGCCAATGTCGCGCTTTCGGCCTAATATCGTTATCGACGGCGCGCAGCCATGGGGTGAGGATAGTTGGGCACGTATCAAAATCGGGGATGTTATGATTGACTGTGTTAAGCCTTGTACACGCTGCATTATGACTACGCTTGATCCCATGAGCGGAGAGAGCCGTGGGGACATCACCTTGCAGGCGCTAACTCATTTGCGCCGTTCGGCGGATAAACGCCTTAAAGGTCTTTTGTTTGGCATGAATGCTATCCCGCGAAATAAGGGGCAAATAAGCCAAGGGGATAAGGTTGAAGTTTTAGAGAGCCGTGAGGCTTGGCCTGTTCATTAAGAAGCTTTATTAAACGTTAAATTTGAACAGCATTATATCGCCATCTTTGACGATATAGTCTTTGCCTTCTTGGCGAGTTTTTCCTGCTTCTTTCGCGCCTTGCTCGCCATTATTGTCGACATAGTCTTGATAGGCTGTGGTTTCGGCGCGGATAAAGCCTTTTTCAAAGTCGCCATGGATAACGCCTGCGCATCTTGGAGCGGTCCATCCCTCTCTAAAGGTCCAAGCCCGAGCTTCTTTGGGGCCGACAGTGAAATATGTTTTCAGGCCGAGCAGGGCATAGCCTGCGCGTATGAGGCGGTTAAGACCAGGTTCTTCGAGCCCAATCGCGCCTAAATATTCGGCTTGTTCCTCATCTTCAAGTAATGCCATTTCCGATTCGATTTGCGCGGATATCGCCACGGCCGATGCGCCTTCTGATTTAGCATGTTCAACGACCTTGGCAGAATAGGCATTGCCCTCTGCCGCGCTGTCTTCATCAACATTGGCCACATAAAGTACGGGCTTGGAGGTTAAAAGCTGCAGCATCTTCCAGGCTTTTTGATCGTCTTGTTCAATCTCAACGGTTCTGGCTGGTTTGCCTCCTTCTAGGGCGGTAATTGCCATTTCAATAAGGCGCATGGTTTGTATAGCTTCTTTATCATTTTGCTTAAGCTTTTTTTCTAGTCCGCCTTTGCGTTTTTCAAGGCTTTCTAAATCCGCCAACATTAATTCTGTTTCAACGGTTTCGAAGTCTGCCATGGGATCAATGCGGCCATCAACATGTGTAATATCTTCATCTTCGAAACAGCGCAGAACATAAATCACGGCGTCGGTTTCTCGAATATTGGCGAGGAACTGATTGCCAAGACCTTCGCCTTGTGAAGCGCCTTTAACAAGGCCAGCAATATCAACAAAGTTCATACGGGCAGGGATTATCTGTGCGGAGCCGCCAATTTTCGCAATCTTGTTGAGTCGCGCTTCAGGCACGGCGACATCACCCACATTGGGCTCAATCGTGCAGAAAGGATAATTGGCCGCTTGCGCATTAGCCGTCTTGGTTAAGGCATTGAAAAGTGTAGATTTCCCAACATTGGGGAGACCAACTATGCCGCACTTAAAACCCATGACTAACCCTTTATGTATTCTGTGACGCGTGTTTGAAATAATTCACGATTGCCTGATGCTAGTAGATCGGCATATCGGGCAGTCCCATTGCAAATGTCATCTCTGATACCGTGTTCAGCTTTGGCGAAATCACTTAAAACATAGCTGTGGACTTTGTCTTTATGTCCGGGATGGCCGATGCCAATGCGCGCACGGTGAAAGCTTTCTCCACAATGTTGGCGAATAGAGCGTAGCCCATTGTGACCTGCAATACCCCCACCTGTTTTCATACGAAACTTTCCGGGGTCAAGATCAAGTTCATCATGAAAGACTGTTACGTTTTCAAGTGGAATTTTGTAAAACTGCATGGCTTGCTGAACCGATTGCCCTGACTCGTTCATGAAGGTCATAGGTTTAAGCAATAGAATTTTTATAGGACGCCCATTGGCCGAAATCATACCTTGCCGAACGATACCTTTAAATTGGGATTTTTTGTTGAGGATTTTATGATCGTCGCCAATAGCATCGATAACGAGAAAGCCAATATTATGACGGTTTCCGGCATATTTTGCGCCAGGATTGCCAAGTCCTACCCATAACAGCATATCAGGCTCCGCTTGTTCTTTCGGCCCTTTAAATGAGCTGCGCAGCCAGGATAACCAGCTTGTGACTAGCCTTCTCCGCCTTCGACTTCAGCAGCAGGGGCTTCACCTTCAGCGCCCTCAGCACCTGCTTCACCTTCGACCTCATCGACGTCTTCTTCGATGGTTGCGCGTGAGGCAACGACTGTGGCAATCGTAAAGTCACGATCTGCAATAGAGGGTTTCACACCTTCTGGTAGGGTCACTTCTGAAATATGGATGGCGTCGCCAATATCCATGGTAGAAACATCAACTGTGATATTATCAGGAATGCTGCCCGCCGGACATTTAACTTCGATGGCATAACGTACAACGTTAAGGGTGCCACCTGCTTTAAGACCAGGCGCGACATCTTCGCCAACGAAATTCACGCTGACTTCAACTTCAATGATAGATTTGGCTGTCACGCGATAAAAATCTAGATGGACAGGCATATCCGTTACAGGATGAAACTGAACATCTTTGGTCAAAACCTTTTGTGTTTTGCCTTCGTGAGACAATTCGATCATGCTTGACAGGAATTGACCGGAATTAATAGCCTTCAACACTTCATTATATTTCACAGAAACAGCAACAGGGGCATCATCTCCGCCATAAATCACTCCAGGAACAAGTCCTTCACGCCTAGAAGCGCGCGCGCCACCCGTGCCAGTATTTTCACGCACGGTTACATCAAGTACAACACTCATTTTTCTGTCCTGTTAGTCGCCGCTCTAAAAAAACGAACCGCCCCAAATCAATAAAAGAGGCGGTCTACATAGATTTAGAGCGAAAAAATCTTAATTTGCGGCGCTCTTTATGGGAAAATAGCTTAAGACGCAAGCCCGTCGATGATAAAAATATGGCAGGCTTGATCTTATCTGTAAGGCTTTACTTAACTTCCAGCAATTGGACATGAAAGCCGAGCGTCGCATTAGGTGGGATACCGCCGCGACCTCTGGGGCCATAGGCTAGGTTACCCGGAACATAAATCGTCCAAGCATCGCAAGGTTTCATCAAGCCTAGCCCTTCGATCCAGCCCTTAATGACTCCATTAGCCGGAAACTCAATGGCTTGGCCCCGTTCATAGGAACTATCAAAAACATCTCCATTGGGAAAAAAGCCATGATAATTGACTTTGATGATCTGACTACCAACGGGTGAGGGGCCATTAGGCGGTCCTTTTTTGATGATCTGATATTGCAAGCCTGATTCGGTAGTGACGACGCCGTCCCGTTTGCCATTCTCAACATGCCAAGCGGCTAAGTTTTCTTGCGCAGCTGGATGATCATTTCTATAAACGTCTAAATCATTTATGATTTCGCTTGCCGGGCAAATCGAGGTTGGGCCATCGCTTGCTACAGCTACTTTACTACTTTTGTTATCATTGTTAGGCGCCGAATCTGTACTGCTATTACCGCAAGCGGCAAGGGTAAGGACTGCTAGACTAGCTAAAATGTGTTTCATTCCTGTCTCCATTATCTGGCTAATTCTTTCATGGCGTTTTCAAGTCCAGATAATGTCATGGGAAACATCCGGTCTTCGCCAATAATTTCTTGTATCATTTTCGTGCTTTGTGAAAATGCCCAATATTTTTCTTCGGTCGGGTTAATCCAGATCAGATGTGGATAAACGTCGGTAAACCGTTTAAGCCACAGCGCGCCGGGTTCTTCATTCCAATGCTCAACCGATCCGCCGCGCATCGCGACTTCATAAGGACTCATCGCGGCATCCCCAACAATGACAACACGGTAATCGGACGCGAATTTATGCAAAATATCCCACGTCGGCGTCACTTCACGCCTGCGCCGGATATTATCTTTCCAAACATGTTCATAGAGACAGTTGTGAAAGTAAAAATATTCCAGCCGCTTAAATTCGGATTTTGCCGCAGAGAATAAATCTTCCGCCTGTTTAACATGAGCGTCCATAGATCCGCCAATATCAAAGAAGGCCAGAACTTTAACAGCGTTGCGCCGCTCAGGCCGCATTTTAATATCAAGCCAACCTTGTTTGGCTGTGCCGCGAATCGTTCCGTCGAGGTCAAGCTCATCTAGTGCGCCCTCACGGGCAAATTTGCGTAGGCGGCGAAGCGCGATCTTGATATTACGCGTTCCGATTTCACGGTCACCATCTAGGTTTTTAAAGTTACGCTTATCCCAAACCTTGGTGGCCTTCTTATGGCGGCTTTCGGCTTGTCCAATGCGTACGCCTTCGGGGTTATAGCCGTAAGCACCAAAAGGAGACGTGCCTGCCGTGCCGATATTTTTACTGCCGCCTTCATGGCGCTTATCCTGATTTTCAAGGCGTTCTTTTAAGGCTTCCATGATTTTGTCAAAATCACCCAGAGCTTCGATTTCGGCCATCTCTTCGGGGGTGAGATGCTTCTCTGCAAGCTTCTTAAGCCAGTCCATCGGAATTTCATGCTCGTCATGCCCGAATATATCGTTCAGATAATCAACCCCGCGAAAGACATGGGAGAAGACCTGATCGAATTTATCCAGATCACGCTCATCTTTGACCAGCGCTGTGCGGGAGAGATAATAAAATCCATCCAGACTATCGTGAGCCACGCCCTTATCCACGCCTTCTATCAGGGTGAGGTATTCCCGAATTGTGACGGGAATTTTAGCCGCGCGCAGTTCTGTGAAGAAACTTTGAAACATAGGCGGTGTTTTACACAGTCATAAGGGGAGGGCAAGATACTCTGCGGCGCTTTTATATGCCCATGTTATATTGTTATGGAGCCATTACCCAGTACGGACATCCGTTTCGATACGTGCTGCCAGTTCAGGGTCCATTTTCATTTCCATGGCCAGCTTATCGAGGTAATCGCGCTCTTTCGGGTTGAGGCCATTAGCGACGCGGCAAGAGACAGCATAGATTTCTGCGCAGGCTTGGTCGCTATCTGCGAGAGCTGCAATGGCTTTGGCATTGGCAGGTTGATCCATAACGGCTTGGAGGGAAGCCGCAGAGGTTCCTTTATAGCTTTTAATCAGCGCGACTTCATTATCATGGATAGAGCCGTCGGCTTTGGCTGCCGAGATCATCGCGCGGATGAGCGCTTCGGAGCGATCATTAGCTTTTTGTCCTTTTAATAATCCGATGACTTCATCCGCGCTTGTCGGCATCTTTCCCGCTTTATGGGCTTTATACGCTAGCGTCCCTAGCGCGCCAAGGCCGCCAAGTGTGGCTAGTTTTCGGCCAGAACGGGATGAAAGGAGAAGGGCTAATGCTCCAGCAGCGGCGCCTGTCCCAACACCCTTCCGGAGGGCTTCGCGGCTGACCTCTGTGTCTTCAAGGTTTAATTTATCAAGGAGATAATCTTCGCCTCTGGCGGCGAGGGCCTTACCCTTTACGCTCAGATCGCCTGTCTGGGCTTTGCCTTGTTTTACGAGGTCTTTTCCAGTGGCCAAAATTTGTTCCAGTAATTGTTGCGCGTCCAAATTTTTAAGGTCGAGATTTTTTAGATTGAGTTGTTCAGCAGCCATGATGTCCTCCGTAATGGTCACGAATCTATACCAGAGTGTGTGTGAGTCACCAAAGGGGATTATCAGTTGTGGATAATAGCCTATTCGTTCTTATTTTGTTCTTGACTCTTAAGGGAATAAAGTCCTAGGAAAATATTCATTTTATAGAGTTGTGTTTCATGGCTAAACCGCATTTTATATCCTTTAGAACGCCAAAACGTGATCTGGCTTTACGCGAAAAAGGACGGGGTGCTCGCAGTAATGAAACAGGGCGTTATGAGTCGGAAACCCGCGAGCGTTCGGATGAAGATTGGGACAGCCTGCCGGATGAAGACAAAACTGCACGCAAAACAACGATCACGATAGAGCACCCGCGCACCATTATAAACCGTGTAAACTCGCCCTATGTCGGCTTTGACCGCTCGATCAATCCCTATCGCGGGTGTGAGCATGGCTGTATCTATTGTTTCGCTCGCCCGACCCATGCCTATCACGGGCTCTCTCCCGGACTTGATTTTGAAACCAAGCTTTTTGTTAAGCCTGACGGACCTAAGCTTTTACGCAAAGAGCTGTCTAGTCCGCGTTACAAAGTGCGCACTATAGCCATCGGGACAAATATGGATGCTTATCAACCGATCGAGCGGCAATTACGTTTAACGCGCAGTATTCTACGGGTGTTGTCAGAGTTTAATCATCCTGTGTCTTTGCTGACGAAATCCAATCTGATCATGCGGGATATCGAAATTCTTGCCCCTATGGCCGAGAAAAACCTGACGCGCTGTATGATTTCGATTACGACGCAAGACCGAGGGCTTGCCCGCGCTATGGAACCACGCTGCCCGACACCGGAGCGGCGCTTTGAAGCTTTGGAGAAACTGGCCAAATCCGGCATTCGGACGGGGATTATGCTCGGCCCGATGATACCGGGTTTGAATGATAGTGAACTTGAAAGCATTATGGCGCGCGCCGCGGAATTAGGGGCGAGCTATTCCGCTTATACGATATTGCGCTTGCCGCTTGAAGTTTCTCCGCTCTTTCAAGAATGGTTAGAGGCGTTTACGCCCAATCGCGCCAAGCGGATTATGAACCATATAAGGGCGATGAATGGCGGGCGTGATTATGATCCAGCTTGGTCACGCAGCAAAGAAATTCGTACGCCTTTCGCGCAGTTAATCGCCCAGCGCTACCGTGCCAGCCAAATCCGTACCGGCATTGATCAGCTCAGGTCGGGCAATCCGCTTAACGCGTCGCTATTTCGGGTGCCGAGTTCCGTCTCAGGGCAGGGGGACTTGTTTGAGGGGTAGGTGTTTGGATGCCAGTGTTCAAACCAATTCTAAATGCTCAGATCCATGAGGTTGTAATCTTTTAAACTGGCTTGGGCCTTCTCTGTCCAATTGAATTCCGCTTGTCGTTCCGCAAAGGGGGCATAGTGATACGGTGTTTCATGAGGGAAACGCTGTCGTCTGGCGTCAATGGCTAATCCGATAACGCGGGACCGCGTGTCGATAAAATCTGTATCCATAACAGCCGCTTCGGCATGCATTCCGGCGCCGTGGATATTCAAGACAGAGGATCGTTTATGAAATCCAAAATTGACAGTAAGGCGCGGCTCATATCCTGTATTGGCAAATGAGCCGTGGATGATTTGTCGATTATTGACTACAACATCACCCGGATTACATATTATCGGTACAGCATCGGGAAGACGTTCGCTCCCTGCGTCTTTTACCATTTTTACAATATTGGCGCGTGCTTTTTTGTGACTTCCCGGCACAACCCATACACCGTTAACGGCTGTGCTCCCGTAAACTTGTCCCATAAAATTAAATCCGTGAATGTCTTCATCAAAATTTGGACTATCCCAATGCGTGTCTCCATCTTGGTGCCAAGATACAGCTGGGCCATACCCTGCGTCTTTGATGAATAATCCTTCTGTGAAGGGGACGAAGTCCGAGCCATTTACCGCTTCTGTGAACCTCAATAAAGCGGGATGGGCGTAAGTGCGCAGACAGGCCGGAGAAAATTGTAATGACCCGCCGAGATAAAGAGGGACGGCGGCGGGGGCGTCATTTGCAGCTTTAGGTTCAAACATTTTTACTTGGTGGCGACCATTGAAGATTTGCGTGCCGCCTAATGGGTCGGATAAAGGTTTTGCCCATTGCAATGTTGGGGCTTTGTTATCGGCTCCCAGAGCAGGGCGTCCCTGCATGTCTGTTTCTGCTCCCATGTGGGCGGGGAAGTTTTCTCTCATCTTTGCGAGATCATCTTTTATGTCGCCGAGCTCTTCTTCTGATAAAACATTTTCGAAAATATAAAATCCGAACTCAGAATAGGCGCTTAGAATATCTTGGTGGACAGTTCCGTCTTCATTAAATTTGAGCGGTCCGCGGTTGGGTAAGACAAGAGCTTTGGCTTGTCCCGCTATCAGATAGGCTTTCATCGCCTCTGCATCATCGCCGTAATGGGCCGCACAGGCGTCTATTGATCGGCTGATATCCTGAACCATCCCGTTTCCTTTTCACAGTTTTTATTATTGATAAAATTTTATATACATGCAAATCTGTGAGTCAACACTTTGCGGAGGCGTTTAATGTCAGTCCAAACTCTCGCCCGCGGTAGCGTTACCCGCACAGCCAATAAGCTCCGCCGCAAAGAACGTATTCTGGCCTGTGCCGGACAAATTATTGCGACAAAAGGCTACGACGCGCTCACGCTTTCACAATTGGCCAATCAGGCCGGTGTGACCATTCCGACTATTCATAATCTGTTGGGTAAGAAGTCCGAGATATTTAAAAACCTAGTCGATGAAGTTGTCTCCCGCATTGGGGAGGTTCTCGCGCGTCAATCCGAAGCGGATCCAATTTCGGCGGTTCAAGTTTTCACGGATGAACTTATATCGTTATATGCGCAGGACGAGACGCTTTATAAGGCCGCCTTTTTAGCGGGTGAACGTGAGAAGCTGTTTGAACAACAAGCACCGCAAGGTATTTTCATGCGCTCAGTCAAACTTGCGTCTCAAGTCTGTGAAAGCGCGAAGATCAATGGATATTTAAAAGGAGATATTGATACGCATATACTGGCGGAACAACTTTT